>NZ_JBHTWG010000009.1:0-202807 GCF_042792555.1 Streptomyces sp. NPDC056628 | reverse complement strand
GGGTCCGGCCCGCCCCCCCGAGGGCCGGACCGCCGTCGTGCCCGGGTGGATCACCCGCGATCACCCGCGTCCGTGGACGGGTGGCGCCGCGTCAGTTGCCGACGGCGTTGCCGACGATCTCGCCGAGGCCCTGGCCGCGTCCGTGGCCCCGGCCGTTCCCGGCGTTCTGACCGGCACCGGCCTGGTCACCGGCACCTGCCTGGTCGCCGGCACCTGCCTCCTGGCCAGCGCCCGCCTGGTCGCCGGCACCTGCCTGGTCGCCGGCGCCCGCGCCCTGGCCGGCCCCGGCGTCGTCACCGGCGCCCGCGCCGCCCGCCGCACCGCCGCCGCCGAGGGTCGCGCCGACCGCCGCGAGAGCGGTCGTCACCGGCTGGAAGAACGTCTCGCCGCCGACGGTGCAGTCGCCGCTTCCGCCGGAGGTCAGGCCGATCGCCAGTCCGTCCTGCGTGAACAGGGAGCCGCCGCTGTCGCCGGGCTCGGCGCACACGTTGGTCTGGATGAGCCCGGTGACCGTGCCCTCCGGGTAGTTCACGGTGGCGTCCAGACCGGTGACCTGACCGTCGTTCAGGCCGGTCGTGCTGCCCATGCGGAAGACCTGGAGGCCGACCGTGGCGTCCGCGGCCTGGCTGATCGCGAGGGTCTGCTGGCCGAGGTTGACCTCGCTGGGCGCCTGGGTGGCCGGGTCGTCGTACTTCACCAGTGCGAAGTCGCCGTCACCGGGGAACGTGGCCTGGTCGACGGTGGCGATCGGCTGCCCGCCCTGGGCGTCGGACCACTGCGCGGCCGCGACACCGCAGTGACCGGCCGTCAGGAAGGCCGGGGTGCCGTCGCCCGCGGTGACGTTGAAGCCGGCGGAGCAGCGCGCGCCGCCCGCGAAGATGGCGTCGCCGCCGGAGAGGAAGGTCTTGAAGGTGCCGGCCGACTTCTTGACGGTGGCCATGCCGGGGCCGAGTTGCTCGACGGTGGACTCCAGCCGGTCCCACTTCTTGCCGGTGACCGAGCTGTCGGCGGTGACGACGATCTTGTTGGTTCTGGGGTCGACGGCCCACGCCGTGCCGGGGATGGTCGCCTCGGACTTCAGGGTCTGCGCGCCCGACTTGAGTTCGGTCAGGCTGTTCGCGACCTCACGGACCTTGGCGCCGGCCTTCTTCGCCTGGACGACCACGTCGTTGTCGTCGCCGGCGACGACGTTCACGACGAGCTGCTTGCTGCCGGCGTCGTAGTACGAGCCGGCGAAGCTCTCGCCGAGCAGGCCCGCGAGCCGCGAGGCGAGATCCGAGGCGTCCGCCGCCTTCAGGGTCTTGGGGGCGGATGCGGCGTCCGGGGCGGCGTCCTGGGACGCGTTGGCGTTCGGCAAGAGGATCGCCGCCGCTCCGAGCGCCGCCACGCCGCCCGCCGCTATCGCGGCCTTGCGCTTCGGCATTCGCTTGTGACTCAACTTCTCGACCTCCTGGGGGACGGGGTCTGCTGCCGCCGTTCGTCCGACGGCTGTTTCTCGGGCGCCTGGTTGGCAGTGGGTACGCACGGAGCGGGCGGAGTGTTCAACTCCGTTCGCAGAAGCGTCGTTCGGGGGAGCGGAAGCGGTCACGCGCCGGGCGCGGAAGGCGTCCGGGCCGTCGGGAGACGGGCACGACCCGGTCAAACACCGTGCGCAGTCGGTCGATCGCGGTCAGTGGCGGATCACGAGCGGAATCCTGGCTTCAGCGAATCTGCACATTCAATACTCAACCAAGTCACCGGGCACCGGGGTTCTGCACAGACCGCCACGGCCGCTCACCCCCTTGGGACCGGAGTGTCGCATTCGCCGAGCCGCCCGCCGCCGCGTCCCCGGCCCGCGCAACAGCTCGTGCGGGCCGATGCTGTGACGCATGTGAAGAAGTCGCCGACAAGACGTGCCCGACTCTGCACCGATTCCCACCCGGGGCCCTCAAGTTCCCTGCGGAGGCATTCGTTTGATTGGAAGCCCGCACCCGCACCGTGCTTTGATCCATCGCACCGCGGGGGCCGCCGACGGCTTTCCCGGAAACGGGCGTCCGGCGCCTGCGGTCGCGGCCGTCATCTGTCCCCCAGAGGGGGCCGCTCCCTCTTGCGAAATACCCATTAGGAAGGGAAGTTCCACCATGAACTCCACCCCCCAGGTTGCGACCGTCGAGATCTCCGACGCCGAGCTCGACAACGTCTCCGGCGGCCTGCAGGTCAACGCCGTGAACGGTGCCCTCGACGCCGTCAACGGCATCGCCCCGGTCTCCGGCCTGCTCAACACGGTCGTCGGCACCGTGGAGGGTGTCACCGGCCTGAACACCGCCCCGGTCACGAACCTGGTCGCCGGTCTCTGATCGCGCCTTTCGTACCACCGAGTCCCGGAGCCGGCACCCGGCTCCGGGACTCTTGGGTGCCAGAAAACAGGAAATCCCCTGAATACAGGCGGGAACGAAACACCGTGAAGGGAATTCGGCCCCGCCCCGCAGCACGACCGGCATTCGTGTGCCGGTCTCCACTCATCCGCAGGTGAGGGAAATTCCGTGCAGTTCCGCCAACAGGCCCTCGCCAAGCTCCAGTCACCGGAGGAGCTCGACCTGCCGGTGCGTTTCGCCCGCCCGCAGGGCTGGCTCGTGCTCGGTGTGACGCTGGCCGTGATGGCCGCCGCGTCCGTGTGGGCGGTGACCGGCTCGGTCGCCTCCACCGTCACCGCGCCCGCGATCCTCACCCACGGCCAGGGCAGTTACATCCTCCAGAGCCCGGTCTCCGGACAGGTGACCGCCGTCGTCGCCGAACAGGGCGAGCGGCTCCCGGCCGACGCACCCGTCCTGAAGGTCCGCACCGCGCGCGGCGAGACCGTCGTGCGCACGGTCGCCCCGGGCCGGGTCACCGCGCTCGCCGCGACCATCGGGCAGATCGTCCGGACCGGCGCGGACGTCGCCGCCGTCGAGAAGGTCGCCCGCAGCCGGGACCCGCTCTACGCCACGGTGTACGTCCCCGCCGAGAACGCCGCCGCCATCCCCGAGCACGCCGCGGTGGACCTCACCGTGCAGTCGGTGCCGACCCAGGAGTACGGCGTGCTGCGCGGCCACGTGAAGTCCGTGGACCGCTCGGTGCAGTCGCCGCAGCAGATCGCCGCGTTCCTCGGCGACACCCAGCTCGGCGAGCAGTTCACCGAGGACGGCAGGCCGGTCGCCGTCCTCGTCCGGCTGGACCGCGAGAAGGGCACCAAGAGCGGCTACGCGTGGTCGTCCGCGGACGGGCCGCCGTTCCCCCTCACCTCCATGACCCTGGCCGAGGCGTCCGTCCGGCTCGCCGACCAGCGTCCTGTCGACTGGCTGCTGCCATGAGCACCGCACAGCAGACGCGGAGCAGACGCCGCGCCGCTCCCCCGAAGCGTCCCGTGCCCAAGGGCCGGGCCAAGACCGTCCGCACCCCCACCGTGCTCCAGATGGAGGCCGTCGAGTGCGGCGCCGCCTCCCTGGCGATGGTGCTCGGCCACTACGGCCGGCACGTCCCGCTGGAGGAGCTGCGCATCGCGTGCGGCGTCTCCCGGGACGGCTCACGTGCCAGCAACCTGCTGAAGGCGGCCCGCAGTTACGGCCTGACCGCCAAGGGCATGCAGATGGACACGGCCGCCCTCGCCGAGGTGAAGGCACCGGCCATCCTGTTCTGGGAGTTCAACCACTACGTCGTCTTCGACGGCATGGGCCGCCGCTTCGGACGCCGGGGCGTGTACGTCAACGACCCGGCCAAGGGCCGCCGTTTCGTGCCCATGGAGGACTTCGACGGCAGCTTCACCGGGGTCGTCCTGGTCATGGAGCCCGGCGAGGGCTTCAGCAGGGGCGGACGCCGCCCGGGGGTGCTCGGCGCGATGCCGGCCCGGCTGCGCGGCACCGCCGGCACCATGCCCGCGGCCGTCCTCGCGAGCCTGCTGCTGGTGGCGGTCGGCGCGGCGGTGCCCGCGCTGAGCCGCACCTATATCGACATGTTCCTGATCGGCGGCCAGACGTCCCTGCTGGGCACGCTGTTCGCGTCGATGGGGACCTGTGTCGCGCTGACCGTGGTGCTGACCTGGCTCCAGCAGGCGAACCTCCTGCGCGGCCGGATCATCTCCTCGACCCTGTCCAGCGCCCGCTTCCTGCGCCATCTGCTGCGGCTGCCGGTGACGTTCTTCTCCCAGCGCAGCCCCGCCGACCTGGTGCAGCGGCTCCAGTCGAACGACGCGGTCGCCGAGACGCTGGCCCGTGACCTCGCCGCGGCCGGTGTGGACGCGGTCGTCGTCGTCCTCTACGCGGTCCTGCTCTACACGTACGACCCGCAGCTGACGTTCGTCGGCATCGGCGTCGCCCTGCTGAACATCGTCGCCATGCGGGTCGTGATCCGGCTGCGGGCGACCCGTACGGCGAAGCTGCGCGCGGACAGCGCCCGGCTGACCAACACCGCCTACACGGGTCTGCAGCTGATCGAGACGATGAAGGCGACCGGCGGCGAGGACGGCTACTTCCGCAAGTGGGCCGGGCAGCACGCCACCACGCTGGAGGAGCAGCAGCGCCTCGGGGTGCCGAGCGCCTGGCTCGGCGTGGTCGCCCCCACCCTCGCCACGCTCAACAGCGCCCTGATCCTGTGGATCGGCGGCATGCGCGCGGTCGAGGGGGGCATCTCCGTCGGTCTGCTGGTCGCCTTCCAGGCCCTGGTGACCCGGTTCACCGCGCCGATCACCCGGCTCAACGGCGTCGCGGGCCGGATCCAGGACTTCGCGGCGGACGTGGCCCGGCTGAAGGACGTGGAGAACTTCGAGGCGGACCCGCTCTACGGCCGCCCCGGCACCGGCGAGTCCACGCGCCGGCTGCACGGGCACGTCGAGCTGCAGAACATCACCTTCGGCTACAGCCCGCTGGACAAGCCGCTGCTGACCGGCTTCGACCTGACCGTGGGGCCCGGCCGGCAGGTGGCGCTGGTCGGCGGCTCGGGCAGCGGCAAGTCGACCGTGTCCCGCCTCATCTCGGGTCTGTACGTCCCGTGGGAGGGCGTCATCCGCATCGACGGCCGGCGGATCGAGGACATCCCGCGCGGGGCGCTCGCCGCGTCCGTCTCCTTCGTCGACCAGGACGTGTTCCTGTTCGAGGGGACCATCCGCGACAACGTGGCCCTGTGGGACCCGTCCGTCCCGGACGAGGCGGTGGAGGAGGCGCTGCGCGACGCGGCCCTGTACGACGTGGTGATGCGGCGCCCGGGCGGCATCCGCAGCCGGGTCGAGCAGGACGGCCGGAACTTCTCCGGCGGGCAGCGTCAACGGCTGGAGATCGCGCGGGCGCTGGTGCGCCGCCCCAGCATCCTCGTCCTGGACGAGGTGACCAGCGCGCTGGACGCCGAGACCGAGCTGGTCGTGATGGACAACCTGCGCCGGCGCGGCTGCGCCTGTGTGGTGATCGCGCACCGGCTCAGCACGGTGCGCGACAGCGACGAGATCGTCGTGCTCCAGCACGGCACGATCGTCGAACGCGGACGGCACGAGGAGCTGGTGGCGCTCGGCGGCGCCTACGCGGCCCTGGTCAGGGAGCGGTGAGATGACGACCGTGAACGAGGGGGACCTCGTCCTCGACGCGCTCGGGCAGCTGGGCTCGGCCCTCGACTGCTCCGGCTTCAACCGCCTGGACCTGGAGGGGCCACAGGTGCTGTGGCTGGTGGCGTCCGGCGCGGTGGACCTGTTCGCGGTGGACGCCGGGGAGCAGGGCCACTGGCACCACCTGGGCCGCCTGGAGGCGGGGTCGCTGCTGCTGGGCCCGGTCGCGGGACCGCAGCACACGCTGGTGGCCAGGCCGCTGCGGGACTGCGTGGTGCACCGCATCGGGCTGCGCGAGCTGTACCAGCCCGCGCCCACCCAGACCTGGTCGTACGACGAGTACGGCAACCCGCAGTACGTCCCGCCGCAGACGAGCCCCCTGGAGTACGCCCTCGCGCTCGGCGTCGGCCGCAGCCTGTCCATCCTGTTCCAGGCACCGATGGCCACCGAGCGGGCGGCCGAGGTGACCGACGACGACGTGTTCTGGATGCAGGTGCCGCCGGGCAGCGTGCAGTACGGCTCGCTGTACGGCGCGGAGGCCGCCGCCGACCTGCTGATCGACCCGGCGCTCTGGCAGTCCATGGTGGACCAGCAGTACCGCCTGCTGACCACGCTGGACCGGTGGATCGAGCAGTTGGAGCGCACCCACGAGACCCGTACGGCCGCCGGCATCAAGGCCGGTGAGGCGGTGCGCGAGAACGCCGACCGGACCCTGCTGGCGTCCATCGGCAAACGCAGCGGCAAGCGCACGACGGCCGCCGACGCGGACGCCGGGTACGCGGCCTGCAGGATCGTCGCCGAGGCCGCCGGGTTCACCCTGGCCGACGCGGCGCACAGCGGCACCGAGAGCGACCGGCTCGACCCGGTGGAACGCGTGGCCCTCGCCTCCCGGGTACGGACCCGCTCCGTCCGTCTGGAGGGACGGTGGTGGCGGGACGACATCGGCCCGCTCGTCGGGCACCGGGCGCTGTCCGGTGCGCCGGTCGCGCTGCTGTGGCGGCGCGGCGGGTATGTCGCCGTGCATCCGGCGACCGGGCGGGAGACGCCGGTCGAGAAGGCCAACGCGGAGGAGTTCGAGCCGCGCGCGGTGATGTTCTACCGGCCGCTGCCCGACCGTCCGCTGAGCCCGCTGCGCCTGCTGCGGTTCAGCATGCGGGGCACCGGCGGCGACCTGGTCCGGCTGCTGCTCGGCGGGCTGGTGACGGTGGCGATCGGCGCGCTGGTGCCGGTGGCGACCGGCAAGGTGCTCGGCGAGTTCGTGCCGAAGGCACAGACCGGGCTGATCGTGCAGGCGTGCCTGGCCGTGATGATCAGCGGGGTGGTGGCGGCGGCGTTCATGCTGCTGCAGAACCTGACGATCCTTCGGCTGGAGGGCCGGATCGAGGCGACGCTGCAGCCCGCCCTGTGGGACCGGCTGCTGCGGCTGCCCACCCGGTTCTTCACCGAGCGCTCCACGGGCGAGCTGGCCGGCCAGGCCATGGGGATCAGCGCGATCCGCCGGCTGCTGGCCGGAGTCGGCCCGGTCGTGGCCCAGTCGCTGACGGTGGGCGCGATGAACCTGGCGCTGCTGTTCTGGTACAGCGTGCCGATGGCCCTGGCCGCGATCGGCATGCTCGTGGTGATCGCCGCCGTGTTCCTCGGCCTCGGGCTGTGGCAGGTGCGCTGGCAGCGCCGGATCGTGGTGCTGGGCAACAAGCTGAACAACCAGGCGTTCCAGACGCTGCGCGGACTGCCGAAGCTGCGGGTCGCGGCGGCGGAGAACTACGCCTACGCGGCCTGGGCGGAGGAGTTCGCGCGCAGCAGGGAGCTCCAGCAGCGGGTGGGCCGGATCAAGAACCTGACGGCGGTGCTGGGCGCGGTGTACCTGCCGCTGTGCACTCTGCTGATGTTCATGCTGCTGGCCGGCCCGGCGCGCGGGTCGATGTCGGCGGCGGCGTTCCTCACCTTCAGCACCTCGGTGACGATGTTGCTGACCTCGGTGACCCAGCTGACCGGCGCGTTCGTCTCGGCGGTGTCGGCGCTGCCGCTGTTCCAGGAGATCGAGCCGGTGCTGCGGGCCACGCCGGAGGTGCGGGCGGGCAGCACCCGGCCGGGGGTGCTGACCGGGGCGATCGAGGCACGCCGGCTGTCCTTCCGGTACTCCGACGACGGCCCGCTGGTCCTGGACGACGTGTCGTTCGAGATCCGGCCGGGCGAGTTCGTCGCGGTGGTCGGCCCCAGCGGCTGCGGCAAGTCGACGCTGCTGAGGCTGCTGATCGGCTTCGACAAGCCGGTGTCGGGCAGCGTCCTGTACGACGGGCAGGACCTGGCGGCCCTCGACCAGTCGGCGGTGCGCCGCCAGTGCGGGGTGGTGCTCCAGCACGCCCAGCCGTTCACCGGGTCCGTCCTCGACGTCATCTGCGGCACCGAGCCGTACACGCCGGAGGAGGCGATGGCGGCTGCCGAGATGGCGGGGCTCGCGGAGGACATCAGGCGGATGCCGATGGGACTGCACACCATCGTCTCGGGCAGCGGTGCCGTCTCCGGCGGCCAGCGCCAACGGCTGATGATCGCGCAGGCGCTGATCCGGCGGCCGCGCATCCTGTTCTTCGACGAGGCGACCAGCGCCCTCGACAACGAGACGCAGCGCACGGTCATCGAGTCCACGCGGGCCCTGAACGCCACCCGCGTGGTCATCGCGCACCGCCTGTCCACGGTGCTGGACGCCGACCGGGTCATCGTGATGGAGGACGGCAAGGTCGCCCAGCAGGGACCGCCGGCCGAGCTCCTCGCGGACACGGGCGGAAGGCTGCACGAGCTGGTGCGGCGCCAGCTGGCCTGAGCGGCGGCCCGGGTGGCGGGGAATCGCCGCCCGGGCCTTTGGCGATCGGCGTATGGGGGTACTTGCCGAGCCATGCGTATCAGCGTCGTGGATGTGGGATCGAAGACGGTCCGCCTGGTGGTGTCCGACGCCCAGGACGGCGCGCCGCTGCCCGTGCACACCGAGAAGTGGCGGCTGCGGCTGTCCGAGCAGGTCAGGCCGGGCGATCCGATCCCCGGGGAGGCGGTGGAGCGGCTGGTCCACGCCGTCGCCGCCGCGAGCCGCACCGCGACGAAGTGGGGGGCGGCGGCGCCCCTGGCCTTCGCGACGGCGGTGGTGCGCTCCGCGCCCAACCGGGCGGAGGTGCTGCGCACCGTGCGGGTGCGGACCGGGGTGGGGCTGTGCACGCTGCCCGGTGAGCTGGAGGCCGAGCTGACGTTCCTCGCGGCGCGGCGCTGGATGGGCTGGCGCTCGGGTCCGCTCGCCCTGCTGGACATCGGCGGCGGGTCGCTGGAGGTGGCGTTCGGCCGTGGCCGGCTGCCGGACTTCGTGGCCTCGCTGCCGCTGGGCGCGGGCCGGCTGACCCACGAGTTCCTCGCCGCCGGCGAGGGCCTTCCCGATCCGAGCCGGTTGCGGGACCTGCGCCGCTCGGTACGCCATCAGCTGCGCGACGTCGCCGCCCGGATTCGCTGGGAGGGTCCGCGGACGGCCGCCGCCGCCTCGCGTACGTTCCAGCAACTGGGCCGGTTGTGCGGGGCGCCGCCGGGCCGGCACGGCCCGTTCGTCGAGCGGCGGCTGGCGCGCGAGGATCTGCGGGAGGCGGTGCGCCGGATGTCGGCGCTGACCGCCGCCGAGCGGGTCCAGCTGCCGGGGATCTCCGCGCCTCGGTCCGAGCAGAGCCTGGCCGGCGCGGTGATCGCGCACACCGCGATGAAGCTGACCGGGCTGGAGTCGGTGACCATCTGCCCGTGGGCGATCCGTGAGGGGATCATGCTGCGCCACATCGAGGACGGCCCCGGATGGTGGACGGAGGTCACCGACCACGGCGAGAAGCCCGAGGCGGACCGGCTCGCGCCGCTGCGCATCGCCGCCGCGTCCGCGACCAGTTGACCGGACGTCAGGAGAAGCAGTGCGCGTCCCGGGGCGACAGACCGGCACCGACCGCCCCGGAGGAGGTCACACGATCTGGGTGCCGGTCGGGCGGCCCCACTCCGCCCGGCCGGCACCCATGCGAGGTGGCACCGAACCCCTCGGCCGTGCTCGCACTCCCCATCCGCGAGCCCGGACCGCACTGCACGGGGTCCGTGGTGCCCCCCCGGTCTCAGAACGCGAAGAGGCTGGTCCCGTAGGAGCCCTTCACGCACTCGTTGGTGAACGTGCGCTCATAGGAGACGCGTCGGCCCTGCCACACCCCGTCCACGGTGACGACGACGGGATCGTACTGCTTGGTGCACATCACCCCTTCGGTCGCACTCAGGGCGTCGAAGTCGCCGTTCAGGCCCCGTAGTTCGGCACAGGCCGCCGCGGGGGCGGGATGGGTGCCGGAGGGCGTCGGGGCGCAGCTCAGGGTGACCGCACGTGCCGGGGAGGCGAGGGCGGCTGTGTCGCCGTGAGCGAGGGTCAGCACCAGCGCCGACGGGGCGTAGAGCGAGGCGGGGGCGGCGTCGGGGGCGGCCAGGGCGGATCCCGTGAGGGGTCCGCAGACGGCGGTGGCCGTCAGAGCGAGGGTCGCTGCCCAGCGCGCGGTGTTCCGCATTGTGTGCATCCTTCCGCTTGGTTCGGGGGTGTTGCCGGCTCCGGCGCGATCGGTGCCGGAACGACGAGCGGGAGTCTGCCGAGTCTGCCGCCGAAACTCACATCGACACCACGGGTTTCAGTAACCTTGCGTATTGAATCAGTGGCGCGAAGTAACGGACTTCGAACGCTCCAATGCCGGAACGTGGCCATTCCTGATCGCTCGAAGTCGCCCGATGGCTGATTCCTATGGGCTCATTAATAGGCCTGAAACATTCCGGTTGGGGGCCTCCGGTGGAAGCCCGGGCGGGGTCCGTCCGGGCCACTCGTCCCCGCACACCGGTGTACGCCCCCCGGTCCCCACCCGGCCTACCGGTCGGTATGGTCTGCGTACAGCGCGGTCTCAGGGACGAGAGGCGGGTCGTAGGCATGGGCAGGCACTGGGCCGACTTCCAGTACGAGATCTATCTGAACGGCATGTCGGGCACCGTGCCCCGGCTCCCCACGGATCTGACCCGGCTGGAGGAGCTGACCGAACGGCGCCTCGGCCCCGGCCCCGTGGGCTACGTGGCGGGCAGCGCCGGCACCGGCAGCACCGCCCGCGCCAACCGGGCGGCCCTGGACCGCCGCCGGATCGTCCCGCGCATGCTCCGGGACGTGCACGAGCGGGACCTGTCCGTGGAGGTGCTGGGCCGCGCCCTGCCCGCCCCGGTGGCGCTGGCGCCGATCGGCGTGCTGTCGATCATGCATCCGGACGCCGAGAGCGCGGCCGCCCGCGCCGCCGCAGCGCAAGGAGTGCCGTTCATCCTGTCGTCCGCGTCCAGCACCCCGCTGGAGCAGGTGGCGGAGGCGATGGGCGACGCCGAGCGCTGGTTCCAGCTGTACTGGCCGAAGGACCCGGAAGTGGCGCGCAGCTTCCTGACCCGAGCGAAGGCGGCCGGGTACACCGCGCTCGTCGTCACCCTGGACACCCCGATGCTCGCCTGGCGGCCCCGCGACCTCGACCAGGCGTACCTGCCGTTCCTGCACGGCGTCGGCACCGCCAACTACTTCTCCGACCCCGCCTTCCAGGCCGGTCTGGCCAAGCCCGTCCACGAGGATCCGAACGCCGCCGTCATGCACTTCGTCGGCATGTTCTCCGACCCGGCCAAGACCTGGCCGGACCTCGTGTTCCTGCGGGACAACTGGGACGGCCCGATCGTCCTCAAGGGCGTCCTGCACCCGGACGACGCCCGGGCCGCCGCCGACGCCGGGATGGACGGGGTGATCGTCTCCAACCACGGCGGGCGCCAGGTGGCCGGTTCCCTCGGCGCGGCGGACGCCCTGCCCGGCGTCGTCGAGGCGGTCGGTGACCGTCTGACGGTGCTGTTCGACAGCGGCGTCCGCACCGGCGACGACATCTTCAAGGCCCTCGCCCTCGGGGCGCGGGCGGTCCTCGTCGGACGGCCGTACGCCTACGGGCTCGGACTCGACGGACAGGCGGGCGTCGAGCACGTCATCCGCTGCCTGCTCGCCGAACTCGACCTCACCCTCGCCCTGTCCGGGCACGCGGGTCCCGGCACCGTCGGCCCCGGCGACCTCGTGGAGGCGACCGCGTGAGCGCCGCCCGCCAGGTGCTCGCCGTCGTCCCGCCGCACGTCGGCGGCCGGGGCGTCGGCGCCGGTCTGGCCGCGCTCCTGCCCGGCGACGCGCACGTCACCGTCGTCGAGGCGGCCGACGAGGACCCGGCCGCGCTGCGCCGCGCCCATGTCGTCATCACCGCGCTGGCCCCGGTCACCGCCGCGCACCTCGCCGCGGCACCGGAGCTGGCACTGGTGCAGTGCGCGAGCCACGGCTTCGACTACGTCGACGTGCCGGCGGCCCGGGAGCGCGGGGTCCGGGTGTGCACGATCGGCTCCAGCGGCGCCGAGGCGCAGAACGTCGCCGAGCAGACCTTCGCCCTGATGCTGGCCCTGGCCAAGCAGGTGATCGCCGGGCACCTCGCGCTCGTCGAGGGCGAGTGGGCCCTCCCCCGCCTGCAGGGCTCGCTCACCGAACTGTCGGGCAAGACCCTCGGCATCGTGGGACTCGGCCAGATCGGACGTCAGGTCGCCCGGCGCGCCGCCGCGTTCGACATGCCGGTCGTCTACGCCGGACGCCGGCGGGCGGCACCCGAGGCGGAGGCCGAGGCGGGCGGCGCCCGCCATGTGCCGCTCGACGAGCTGTGCCGGGTCTCCGACTACGTCTCACTGCACGCCCCGCTCACCGAGGAGACCCGGCGGCTGCTGGACGCCCGGCGCCTCGCGCTGCTGAAACCGTCGGCGTTCGTGGTCAACACGGCGCGGGGCGGACTGATCGACCAGGACGCCCTCGCGGACGCCCTGGAGAAGGGCGCCCTGGCCGGGGCGGGCATCGACGTCTTCGACCCCGAACCGCCCACCCCGGCCCTGCGGTTGCTCCGCGCGCCGAACGTGGTGCTCTCCCCGCACGTCGGCGGGGTCACCCGCGAGACCATGGTCCGCATCGCCCTCGCGGCCGTACGCAACGTGGCCGACTTCCTCGCGGGCGGCACCCCACGGGACGTGGTCGGCGGGACCGCCTGAACGGGTCGGAACGGGGCGGGCGTCGCAGACGGCGTGCCGGCCCTCCCCCTCACGGGAAGGACCGGCACCCCGCGTCCCGTCCGGGCGGCTACGCGCTCCACTCCCCCGGCCGGCCGGCCCGCGCCACCGGGAGCCCGACCACCGCGCTGGACAGCGCGTCCGGGGTCGCGGATGTCGGCGGGTCCGTCAGCCAGCGCTGCGCGTCCGAGCGGTCGCGCACCTTGACGACGATGTCGGCTCCCGGGTCGGGGGCGGCCGCGGCCAGCGCGAGCCGTTCGTCCCAGCGGGGCAGCACCTCGCCCCGGACCGTGAGGTCGTAGCGCACGTCCTCGGCGCGCCCGGAGCCCGAGGGGGCGCACCTGCCGAGGATCACCACACCGGCGTCCGCGCGGGAGTCCAGGCACAGATCGGGATCGGCCGCGCTGCGCAGCCGTCCGTCCCCGTCGTACGACCATTTCTGGCCGATGTCGTCGGAGCAGGCGGCGAGTTCGGTCCCGGCGCCCGGACCGGGCTCGCCCTGGACGCCGAGGCACAGGCCGGCGGCGGCATTCCGCAACCGGGTGCGCGACGGCACGGCCGGGAGGTGGGTGGTGCCGGGCGGTGCGGAGGAGACGGCGGGCGGGAGCCGGGGGCCGGGGCCGCCGGCGGTCGCGGAGGCGGCCGGGTCGACTCCGTCGTCGTCCGTCAGCCGTCCGGCGACGAGCACCAGGGCGATCAGTCCGGCGGAGGCGACGCCCACCCCTGTCAGCAGCGTCCATGCGGGGCGGGGCGGACCGGCCACCCGGCGGACCTGTGCGGGCACGCGCGGGAACAGCCTGCGGCGGGCCGCGCCGTGCCGGGCGCCGCCGCGGGTGCCGGACGGGGTCCGGCCGGGACGCGTCTCGAGATAGCGGCGTGAACCCCAGCCGAGGACGGACTCGGCGATGAGAACACCCAGCCCGCCTTCGAAATGGCTCAGTTGTTCGGCTGCGTTGCGGCAGTAGCGGCACTGCGCCAGATGCGCCTCCACATCCGGCAGCAGGGCGCCGCCCCGGCGAATGGGGACGTCGAGCAGGCGGTTGTAGAAGCGGCAATCCTTGGTGGGCGCGAGTTCCCGATGGGCATGTACACAACCTTCACGGAATTTGTCTCGCGCCTGTTCGAGGGCGGCCCTCGCCGTCACGGGATCGAGGCCGAGCAGTCCGGCGGGGACATTCAGCGGCTCCGCCTCGACCTCGGTATGCCAGAGCAAGCATCGGGCGACTCCGGGAAGCGCCTGGAATGACCGATCGGCGAGCCGCCGATTTTCCGGCGTCAGGGACTTGGCGGTTCGCATACCGCGCCCACCGGAGGGTTTGCCCAGTTCCGGCACCGTCCCCGCTATCCGTTCGTCCCCGGACCACTGCCGGACCGTGTCCCGGACCGCGACGAGCAGCCGCGGACGCAGCGCGGCCGCGGGCTCGCCCAGCGCCAGGCGGTCGAGCACCTGATGGAAGGCGGCGGCGGTGACCCTGTGGGAGGCGGCGCCCGCGGGGGCCGCCAGACAGATCACCGCGTAGGCGTGGACCGGCTCCCAGTGCCGCGCCATGAGCAGGGCGACGGAGGGCGCCGCCTCGCTGTCGGTGCGGCCCCGCAGCCGGGCGGCGAGTCCTTCGTCGGACTCCTCGGGAAGAGCGCCCGGGGGCGGATAGGGAGGGCGAGGGGGGTGGGGGGTGGGCACTGAACGGATTCCTTCCCGCACGCAGGACACAGAAGTTCCGATCGCCGAAAAGGAGCGAGCGACATGCCGTGGACCTCTCCGGCGGGACCGAGGGGGCGGAAATTCCGCGACGTCCGTCCGCACCGATTCCCCCGCGGAACGCTTGAGCCCCGGCCTATTCCACTCCCACGCGCCATTCACCCTCGCACAGCGCACTCAGGCCCAACAAGGCACTTGGGCAACATCAGTACCGATTGAAATAAAGTCAGAATCGGCACCGGCACACCATGGGAAAACGCGTGTCGTCAGGGTCAGATCTGCCAGGACCGCAGCCGGTCGGCCGCCCCGTACACATCGGTCTTGCCGGAGATCAGATCGCGGGCGAGGTCGACCAGCGCGCCGTAGGGCGGGTCGATGCCGACGCCGCTGACGAACATGTAGGCCACGGCGGAGGCGCAGGCGAAACGGGCGTTGGCCGAGGGCAGCGGCTTGAGCAGGGCGAGGGTGTGCAGCAGTGCGGCGGCGCGCCAGGCCGGGTCGGAGTCGACGCCGAGCCGGGGCGGGTCGACCCGGTGCCGGGCGACGGCGGCGACCAGCGCCGAGAAGTCGTTGACGGTGGGCTGGTCCGGCAGGACCTCTTCATGTCGCTGGAGCAGCCAGGGCACATCGATGTGAATGACGGATGCCATCGGTCAGGCGGCCCGTCCCTCGCCGCCGGCCGGCGGCTCGTCGTCGGGAAAGGCGGCGGCGAACTCCTCGGCGTGCGAGGAGAAGAACCTGCGGAACGCCTCGGCGCCCTCCTGCAGCGCGCGGTGCCGGGCTATGTCGGCCGCCGCGGCCTCCCGTACGAGCGCCTTCATCGAGGTGCCGCGTTCCTTGGCGATCTGCCGCAGGTCCTCTAGCTCACGATCGCTGAACTCCACGTTGAGAGCTGGCATGCCCTTACGGTACCGCTCGGGTACTCGGAGGTAAATCCCCCCAGGTCACACGTGGTACAGGCCGGTACCGGCCGGGTCACGCGGCCGAGCGGGTCCAGCCGCCGACGGTCAAAGGGCGCGCGGGCCGGGCGTCCGAGCCGAGGCGCGGCTCCGGGCAGGCGGGACCTCGTGGGAAGGGCCTAGGCTGGGGCGCGAGTGACACGCCTGTTCACCGTGAGTGTGCACGTGGGAGCTGCGAGCATGAGCCCGGATCACCCGGTCGACGAGGCTTCGACGGCCCGGGCCGTCATCGACGCCGACGGCCTTCTCGTCCAGTGGAACGCCGGGGCGGAACGCCTCCTGGGCCACTCGGCGGCCGAGGTCGTGGGGCGCCCGGCGGCGGACCTGCTGGCCGACCCGGGCGCGGACGGGGCCGTCGCGCCGGACGGCGACCGCTGGGACGGCGTCGTCACGCTGCGCCGCCACGACGGCGGCACCCTCCCCGTGTGGCTGCTCGCCCACCGGGAGAAGCCTCCGCGGCAGGGACCCGACCGGTGGCTGGTCGTCACCCCGCTGGACCCGGAGGGCACCCCCGCGCACGACGATCCGCTGGACGACGTCCCCCTCCTCGACTCCCCCTGCGCCATGGCGATCTACGACGAGCGGCTGCGGGTGCGCGGCATCAACGCGGAGATGGCGCAGGTGCTCGACCTGCCTGCGGAGAACGTGCGCGGTCTGCGCGCCTGCGAGATGACCGGCACGGAGCACGGCCACGACGTGGAGGTCCGGCTGCGCCAGGTGCTCACCACGGGCCGCGGCACGGCCGTACGGACGAAAGTGGCGGTCGGCGGGGACCGCACGCTCAGCTGGCTGGCCCGGATGGCGCCGATCCGGGACGCCGGGGGCCACGTGCGGGGCGTGTCGGTCGCCGCGCACGACTTCACCGAGCAGTACCGGGCGCAGGAGCGGCTCCAACTGGTGAACGAGGCCAGCGTGCGCATCGGCACCACCCTCGACGTGGCGACCACGGCCCAGGAGCTGGCGGACATCTGTGTGCCGGCGCTCGCCGACTTCGTCAGTGTCGACCTGCTGGACCCGGCCGAGCACGGCGAGCCGCCCGTGGGCCGGCCGGTCACACCGATCGGGCTGCGGCGGACCGCGTACCGGATCACCGACACGGACGGCGACGCCGTGGTCGTGGTCAAGCCGGGGCAGCTGGACCTGTACCCGGCCGCCTCCCCGCAGGCCGACGCGCTGCTCGCGGGCCACACCATCGTCGCCTCGGCCGCGACCGGCGACCTGGACCAGTGGCTGTCCTGGGACCCGCAGCGCGCCGCCCGGATCAAGGAGCACAGCATCCACACCGCGATGTCCGTGCCGATCCGGGCCCGCGGCACGACGCTCGGCGTCGCGGTGCTCTCGCGGTTCGCCAACCCCCACGCGTTCACCCCGGACGACGTGCTGCTGGCGGAGGAGGTGACCGCGCGTGCCGCCGTCTGCATCGACAACGCCCGCCGCTACTCCCGCGAACGCGAGACCGCGCTGGCCCTCCAGCGCAGCCTGCTGCCGCGCACCCTGCCGCGCACCGCCGCGCTCGAGGCGGCCTCCCGCTACCTCCCGGCGGCGCGCTCGGGTGTGGGCGGCGACTGGTTCGACGTGATCCCGCTGTCCGGGATGCGGGTCGCGATGGTCGTCGGCGACGTCGTGGGCCACGGCATCCAGGCGTCGGCGACGATGGGCCGTCTACGCACGGCCGTGCGCACGCTCGCCGACATCGACCTCGCGCCCGACGAGCTCCTGACCCACCTCGACGACCTCGTCGTGCGCCTGTCGGAGGAGGCCGGCACCGACGGTGTCTCCGGCGAGGTGGGCGCCACCTGCCTGTACGCCGTGTACGACCCGGTCTCACGGCGCTGCACGCTGGCCCGCGCCGGGCATCCCCCGCCCGTGACGGTCGCGCCCGGCGAGGGGCCCGTGGAGATCGTCCTGCCCGCGGGACCCCCGCTGGGCCTGGGCGGGCTGCCGTTCGAGTCGGCCGAGATCGAGCTGCGCGACGGCACCGTCCTCGCCCTGTACACCGACGGGCTCATCGAGTCGCGCGAGCGGGACCTCGACGCCAGCCACGCTCTGCTGTGCCAGTCGCTCGCGGCGTCGTCCGGCTCCCTCGACGAGACCTGCGACCGCGTCCTGCACTCCCTGCTCCCGGCGGGCGGAGCCGCCGACGACGTGGCCCTGCTGCTGGCGCGCACCCAGGGGCTGCCGGCCTCCTGGGTGGCGACCTGGGACATTCCGGCGGACCCGGCGCTCGTGGCACCGATCCGCAAGCAGGTCGTGGAGCAGATCGAGCTGTGGAAGCTGTCCGAGGCCGCGTTCACCGCCGAACTGGTGGTGAGCGAACTGGTCACCAACGCCATCCGTTACGGCACACCCCCGATACGGCTCCGGCTCATCCATGACGCCACGACGCTGATCTGCGAGGTGTCCGACACCAGCCAGACCGCCCCGCACCTGCGCCGTGCGAAGACGTACGACGAGGGCGGCCGCGGGCTGCTGCTGGTCGCTCAGCTCACCCAGCGCTGGGGCAGCCGGCACACCGCCGACGGCAAGACCATCTGGGCCGAGATCGGGTTGCTCGGCAAGGAGTGAGAACACGCGCGGAACCATGACTACGCCCCGGGAAACCGGGGATGCCTCACAGACATGGGAGCAATGGGACGCGCACCGAATTCCCCCTTCTCGACCCGAGGCCGCCCAGGGCGCCGCGCCGCTCTCCCGGTGACCGCCGCCGCGCTGCTGTGCGTGCTCGCCGCCTGCGGGGACGGCACCGGCGCCTCGGACACCGGGCCGACGCGCACGCCGGCCGTCAGCGGCGGGGCGACGACCGCACCGGGCACGGACGACGGCACGGGCCCCGCGACGACGGCGGCCACCACCGGGCCCGGCACCCCGGACACGGAGAGCCCGGTGACCCAGTCGGGCGGCGCCGCGCCCCGCTGCCACACTTCCGAACTCCGGGCGCGCCTGGGCCGCCCGAGCCCCGGAGCGGGGCAGCGCAACTTCCCGATCGTGCTGACCAACCGGGCCGATCGCACCTGTACCGTGCGCGGCTACCCCGGCGCCGCCTTCGTGGACGCCTCCGGCCGGCAGCTCGGCCCGGACCCCCGGCGCTCCCCGGACACACCGGCCACGGTCACGCTGGCGCCGGGCGCCGGCGCCTGGGCCGGGCTGACCTTCGCCAGTCCGGAGATCAGCGGGGCCCGCACGGCCGAGCCGAAGGAGCTGCTGGTGACGCCGCCGGACGAACGGGAGCCGCTGCGGATCGCGTGGACGTCGGGCGAGGTGCCGGTGGGCGGCCACGAGTCCACCGTGTTCCTGACGGTGCTCCAGCCGGGCACGGGCGGCTGAGCCGACGGCTCAGCGGTGGCCGCCGCCCCTCGCCTCGCCGGCGCGCGCTGCCGCACCGGGCGCCCGGACGGCCGAGGGCGGCGACGTGCGGGGGGACCCGGCGGTGGGAGGGACCCAGCGGACCGTCTCCAGCGCGGAGGTGGTGCGTGCGGTGTCGACGGCCCAGTGCTGCACGTCGTTGTCGTCGTCGCGGTTCTTGAGCACCAGGGCGCCGGAGCCGTCGGTGGCGGCGGGGCTCAGCGCGAGCTCCTGGTCGAAGCGGGGCACGAGGGTGCCCGGGAGCGTGAAGTCGTAGCGGACGTCGTCGCTCCCCCGACCGGCGGCCTCGCACGGGGCGAGCCGGACCGAGTAGCCGAGGTGGGAGTCGAGGCACAGGCCGGGGTCCGCGGCACTGCGGATCAGCCCGTCGGTCTCGTACGTCCACTGCTGGGCGGAACCGGGGGCACAGGTGGTGAGTTCGGTCTCCGCTCCCACGACGGCCCGGCCGCCCACGACGCCGACGCACAGCCCGGAGCCGATGTTGTGCAGCCGGCCCCGCAGGTCGCCCTTGGCCGCCTCGGCGGCGCCCGCCCAGGACGGGTCGCGGCGGGGGGCGTCCGCCTCGGGTCTCGCCGTGCCGGACGGCCGCCGGTCGTGGGCGGCGGGCACGGCGGTGTCGTCGGAGCCGCCGTCGTCGCCGGCGGCGGACCAGATCACCAGGGGCAGGACGACCAGGGCGCTGACGGTGGCGACGGCCACCGACAGGTTGCGGCGCCGGGCGGCGCGGCGGGCCACCTTCACGGCGACGCGGCTGGAGCAGGCGCGGGTACCGGGGCGGGCGGGCCCGGTGGCCGCGCGGCGCGCACCGGACCAGCGGGCGGCCCGGCGGGCGCCGCGCGGGCCGGGCGCGCCGGTGGGCTGTCCGGTGGCGGCCGCGGCCGCGACGGAGGTGAACGCCGAGGGGTGGGGGCGCGCGGCGGAGGCGGCGGTGTGGGTGTCGGCGAAGAAGGACTCACCGGCGATCGGGCCCCGCGGGGCCGGCGTGGACGTGGGCGGCTGCGCGCCGGGGCTCACGCGGGCGACCAGATAGGCCCGCGCGCCCCAGCCGAGCACGGACTCGGCGAGGGCGATGCCCAGTCCGCCGTTGAAGAGGTCGAGCTGGGCGGCGGTGTCGCCGCAGTGCGCGCAGCGGTTCAGGTGGGCGCGCAGGTCGGGGTCGACGTCGACGCCGCCGCGCCGGTAGGTCACGTCCAGCATCCGCAGGTACTGGCGGCACTCGTGCTCGGGGGCGAGTTCGCGGTGGACCTGGAGCAGTTCCTCGCGCAGCCGGTCGCGGGCCCGCTCCAGCTCCAGGCGCCCGGTGTCCGCGTCCATGCCGAGGAGCGCGGCCGGTACGGACGCCGGTTCGGCCTCGACCTCGGTGTGCCACAGCAGGCAGCGGGCCGCCTGGGGCAGCCGCTCGAAGGCCTCGGAGAGCAGCCGGCGGTTGCCGGGCGGCAGCAGCAGGGCGGCGGCTCCCGCGCCGTCGGGTCCGGAGCGCAGCCCGGGGTGGAGGAGTTCCCGCCGGTGGTCGGCGTCCCATTCCGCGGCGATCCGGCCGACGGTGACGAGGAGTCGGGGGCGCCAGGCGGCGGTCGGGCCGGTCTGCCGCAGGGTCTCGCCGAACAGGCGGGTGAACGCCGCCGTGGTGAGCATGCCCGCGGCGCGGGTGTCGGCGGTGCACAGCCGCGCGTAGGCGAAGCCTGCCTCCCAGTGCCGGTCGAGGAGTTCTCCCACGGGGTGGAGCGCCGGTGCCGCTCCCGTCCACTTCTTGAGTTCGGCGCTCAGTTGAGCGTCGGTCACATCAAAGAGGCGGGCGGCGCCTGGTGAATTCGACAGGCCTGCGTCACGCACGGGGGCATTCCTCCGGAGGGCACTGCGGCTTGATGGGTCCATACCAATGGGTATGCTCCGGGTGCGGCTCTGGTGAAGCGCGAGGCGTAAAGGAGCGAGCCACACCTTTGCACAGCTCAGGGACTGAGAACAAGCCGCTCCACTTATTGTGCACCGCGTGCGCGACGGCCGGTGTTCGACGAAATGTCAATAGTCGGTCCGACCACATTGCGGACTATCGGCGAAGCAATGGGAAAACGGATTCACTCGACACCGCGCCGACTTCATCGCGCACCATTGAACCGCCGCGCCACGGCATTTTCCGCTGGTCATGCGGACGAAGGCGCCTTCATCGGCCTTCACAACCGAGGTGCCGACCATTGCGGCGCCCGGCTGGGGCGTCCGTCCGCGACGCGCTCAGTGGCCGATGACCGGGTGGGGCGTGTAGGGCTCCTGGAGCGCCTCCAACTCCTTGTCCGTCAGCTTCAGTTCGACCGCGGCGACCGCGTCCTCGAGGTGCTCCGGCTTGGCGGCGCCGACGATGGGCGCCGTCACCGTGTCCTGGTGCAGCAGCCAGGCGAGGGCGACCTGGGCGCGCGGGACACCGCGCTCGTTCGCCACCCGGGTGACGGCCTCCACGATGACCCGGTCGCTGTCCGCGTACAGCCGGCTGCCGAACTCGTCGTGGGTGCTGCGGTCGGTGGCCGTGCCCCAGTCGCGGGTGAGCCGGCCGCGGGCCAGCGGGCTCCACGGCAGGACACCGACCCCCTGGTCCGCGCAGAGCGGCAGCATCTCGCGCTCCTCCTCGCGGTACAGGAGGTTGTAGTGGTTCTGCATGGACACGAACTTCGTCCAGCCGTGGCGCTCGGCGGTGTACTGCATCTTCGAGAACTGCCAGGCGTACATCGAACTGGCCCCGATGTAGCGCACCTTGCCCGCCTTCACCAGGTCGTGCAGCGCCTCCATCGTCTCCTCGACCGGGGTGTGCGGGTCGAAGCGGTGGATCTGGTAGAGGTCGACGTAGTCCGTGCCGAGGCGGGCGAGGCTGTGGTCGATCTCGGTCATGATCGCCTTGCGGGAGAGCCCCGCGCCGTTCGGGCCGGGGCGCATCCGGCCGTGGACCTTCGTCGCGAGGACGATCTCGTCCCGGCGGGCGAAGTCGCGCAGCGCCTTGCCGACGATCTCCTCGCTGGTGCCGTCGGAGTAGACGTTGGCGGTGTCGAAGAAGGTGACGCCCGCGTCGAGCGCCTGCCGGATCAGCGGCCGCGACGCCTCCTCGTCGAGGGTCCACTCGTGCGCGCCGCGGTCCGGGAGCCCGTAGGTCATGCAGCCCAGACAGATCCGCGACACGTCCAGGCCCGTCGAACCGAGCTTCACGTACTGCATCGTTGCTGCTCCTGCCTTCGGGATGGGGTTACCCGGCGAGCCTACGGCGCCCCCGGCCCCGTCAGCAGGTCCAGCGCCCGCTCCCACCCGAACTCCGGCCGCCCGCCGTCCGGCGCGGGCTCGCCCGTGTACGGCTCCCCGATCCGCACCCCCATGCCGGACAGCCGCTCCAGGCTGTCCCGGTACGCCGGATGGGCGGCGAGCGCGTCGGCGACGCAGGGCAGGACGGCGATGGGCACGCCCAGGCCGGCCGCCTCGCACAGGGTGCCCAGGGCCAAGGTGTCGGTGATGCCGGCAGCCCACTTATTGATCGTGTTGAAGGTGGCCGGCGCGACGGCGACCGCGTCCGGCGGCGGGAAGGGACGTGGGTCGGCGGGGGTGCGCCAGGCGGAGCGGATCGGCCGGCCCGTCAGGGTCTCGACGGCGGTGGTGTCGAAGAAGCCGTTCAGGGCGGCCGGGGTCGCGACGACCCCGACCTCCCAGTCCCGCTCCAGCGCGGCGCCGACGAGCTTGTCCACGTCCGCCGCGATGCCCGCGGCGCAGACGACGACGTAGAGGAAGGGTTTCCCGGCCTGTTCGGTCATCCGGGAAACCCTACTCAACGGCCCGAGGGACCGTCAGCCGGCTGCCTCCGAGACGGTGATGGCGCTGACCGGGCAGGCGCGGGCGGCCTCCCGGACCATCGGGTCGCCGCCCCCGTCCTCCCGGCCGGGGATCAGGGCGCTGAACCCGTCGTCGTCCTGGGTGAAGACGGACGGGGCGGCCAGGGCGCACTGTCCGGCGCCGATGCAGAGGTCGTGGTCGATGTCGATGCGGGTCCCGGACGCCTCGCCGGGCGCGGCCGCCGTGGTCTCGTGTGTGTCACGCGTTTCGTTGTGCATGACCGGAGCCTCTTACCAGGTCACGGGGAGTTCCAGCATCCCCTGGATCGTGTCGCCGGGTTTGAACGGGATTTCCTCCGCGGGGACCGCGAGACGCAGTCCGGGGAGGCGGCCGAACAGGGTGCGCAGCGCGATCTCCATCTCGGCGCGGGCCAGGTTCTGCCCGAGGCACTGGTGGATGCCGAAGCCGAAGGCGACGTGGTGCCGGGCCGGGCGGTGCAGGTCCAGGGTGTCGGGGTCGGCGTAGACGGTCTCGTCCCGATTGATGACCGAGGTGGAGAAGACGACGCCGTCGCCCGCGCGGATCGTCTCCCCCGCCACCTCGATGTCCTCGACGGCGACGCGCAGCAGGCCGTCGGCGATGGACAGCAGGCGCAGCAGTTCCTCGACGGCCGCGGGCACGAGGCCCGGGTCGGCGCGCAGCTCGGCCAGCCGTTCCGGGTGGCCGAGCAGCGTGAAAGTGCCCAAGGAGATCATGTTGGCGGTCGTCTCGTGCCCGGCGACCAGCAGGATGATCGCGAGCGCGATGAGCCCTTCGCGGTCCAGCTCGCCCTCGGCCAGCCGCTGGTGGACGAGTTCGTCCAGGACGCCGTCACCGGGCGCGGCCTGCCGCCGCTTGCGGTCGATCAGTTCGGCGAAGTACGCCTCCATACGGGCGCGGGCGTCCATCGAGTCGGCGGCTGTCGGGCCACGCAGCAGCCGGCGCGACTGCCCCTCGAAGAAGTCGTGGTCCTCGTAGGGCACGCCGAGCAGGTCGCAGATCACCATGGAGGGCACCGGCAGCGCGAACGCGGTGACCAGATCGGCGGGCGGGCCGCCGGCGATCATCGCGTCGAGGCGTTCGTCCACGATCCGCTGGATCAGCGGGCGCAGCGCGGTGGCGCGCTGAAGGGTGAAACTGGGGACCATCATGCGTCGCTGGACGCGGTGTTCGGGGTCGTCGACGCCCAGCAGGGCGGACCGCCGGCGTCGTACCTGGGCGATGCGTTCCGTGGTGGCGGGGAACTCCGGCCGGGTGGGGTCGGTGGACAGGCGGGGGTCGGCGAGCAGGGTGCGGGCGAGGCCGTGACCGGTGACCGTCCAGACGAGGCGGCCGTCGTAGAGACGCGCGCGGGTCAGCGGGCGGGTGTCGCGCAGGGGGTCGTAGGCGGCGGGCGGGTGGTAGGGACAGGTCCGGGTCTGGGGGAAGGCGACGGTGGGGGGTTCCGTCATGTCCGTCATGAAGAGACCTCGCAGACGAAGGATGCGTCGTGCCGATCTTTATTAGATGCCCGAGGCACCTACGTGACGACGTCAAGTTCGGCCAGAACAACGGCGCAGGAAAAACTGGCCGGGGTTGATCGCACAACGCTCCGTCCAAAAGGGACGGGAAATCGCCGCGCGCTGCGGACCGGGGGAAATTCGCTTGTCGCCGGCCGGGTGGGCCCACAGAATCCGGCCATGCCGAAGAACATCGCCTTCCTGCCGCCGACCGCCGCCGTCCGTCCGGTGCGGTCCCAGCAGCAGCACCGACCGTGGGGACCGACACCTCCCGCGTCGTGACCGCGGCGCTCGTCGCGGGCCTGCTGGCCGGCTACGGCATCGCCGTACCCGTCGGCGCGGTCGCGACCTACCTCGTCTCCCTTTCGGCCCGTACCTCCCTGCGCACCGGCGTCTGCGCCGCGCTCGGCGTGGCGACGGCCGACGGGCTCTACGCCCTGCTGGCCACCCTCGGCGGCTCCGCGCTCGCGGCCGCCCTGCGCCCGGTGCTGGTGCCGCTGCGCTGGGCCTCGGCCCTGGTGCTGGCGGTGCTCGCCGTGCGGGGCGCCGCCCTCGCCGTACGCCACTACCGGGCCCATCGGCTGGCCACCCGGTCCGCTCCCCCGCCGCCCGGTCCCGGTCGCGCCTATCTGTCGCTGCTGGGCATCACCCTGCTGAACCCCACGACGGTCGTCTACTTCACGGCCCTGGTGCTCGGCACCCGCACGGCGGACGCCGGGTCGGCGACCGGGCAGGGCGTGTTCGTCCTGGCCGCGTTCGCCGCCTCGGCGAGCTGGCAGGTGCTGCTCGCCGGGGGCGGCGCCCTGCTCGGGCGGGCGTTGACCGGGCACCGGGGACGGCTGGTGACCGCCCTGGTGTCCAGCGCGGTGGTCCTGGCCCTGGCGGTCCGGATGCTCCGGTAGGCGCGCGGCGGGTCCGGGGACGGATGATCGACGTCTGTGCCACTGTTGGATGGAGTGTCAGTTTCCCGTACACGACGATGGGATGGATGTCATGCCTCTCGAGGGCGAATACGAGCCCAGCCCGAGCAAGTGGGTGCGCGACCAGGTGGAGTTGTACGAGCGGTCCGGCGGCACCGAGGGCACCACGCTCCAGGACACCGGGCTGCCCGTCATTCTGCTGACGACCCGAGGCGCCAAGAGCGGCAAGATCCGCAAGACGCCCCTGATGCGCGTCGAGCACGGGGGCCGTTACGCCGTGGTCGCCTCCCAGGGCGGGGCGCCGACGCACCCGGTCTGGTACCACAACGTGAAGGCCGATCCGCATGTCGAGCTGCAGGACGGCCCGACGAAGCAGGACATGAGGGCCCGTGAGGTCACCGGCGCCGAGAAGGCGGAGTGGTGGGAGCGGGCCGTCGCCGCCTATCCGCCGTACGGCGAGTACCAGAAGCAGACGGACCGGGAGATCCCGGTGTTCGTCGTGGAGCCGTTCGGCCAGGAGTGAGCGGGGTGCGGCCGGTGCCCGTGGGGCGCCGGCCGGCCTCGTCCGGGGGGCCGCGGAGTTTTCCCTCATCGGGACGCATGCCCTCGCGAAGGCGGGGCACCCGAGGGTCAGGCCCCGCCGCGCTCCCCCGTCGCGGCGGGGCTTCCCTCTGCCTCGCCCGCGGACCGCTCGGTGATGTCGAGGAAGATCTGGTCCGCCTCGGCGACGGTGTGGCCGATGGACCGCTTGATCCGGACGGCGACCTCCTCGACCTGTTCGCTGTCCAGTCCCGGCATCAGGTCGATCCGCGCCGCCACCAGCGCGCTCTCCAGGCCCGTCTTCATCGTGAACAGCGCCTCCACGCTGTCGATCTCGGGCTGCGCCTCCAGCAGCGCACAGATCCGGGCGGCCGCCTCCGGGTCGGCGGCCTCGCCGATCAGCTGGTCCCGGGCCTCGCGGCCCAGCCGGTAGGCGACGTAGACGAGCAGCGCGCCGATCGCCAGCGAGGCCGACGCCTCCCACACCACCTGCCCGGTGACCATGTGCAGGGCCATACCGCCGAGGGCGAGGCTCACGCCGAGCACCGCCGTGCCGTCCTCGGCGACGACCGTGCGCAGCGCCGGGTCGCGCATCCCGTCCGCCAGTCCGCCCTGCCGGCGCACCTGGTGCAGCGCCCGCACCAGCGAGACCCCTTCGGCGAGGAAGGCCACGCCGAGGACGATCATGCCCGCGACATAGCCGCCGAACGACTCCTCGGAGCCGCCGCGCAGGGCCTCCACGCCCTGGAAGAACGAGAAGCAGCCTCCCATGACGAAGATGCCGACGGCGGCCAGCAGCGACCAGAAGAACCGCTCCTTGCCGTAGCCGAACGGATGCCGGGCGTCCGCGGGGCGGCGGCTGCGGCGCAGCGCGGCCAGCAGGAACACCTCGTTGAGGCTGTCCGCCACGGAGTGCGCCGCCTCCGACAACAGGGCGGGCGAATGGGCGAGGAGTCCGCCGACGGCCTTCGCGACGGCGATGACGAGGTTGGCGACCAGGGCGACCAGGACCGTGATCCGGGTCCCGCGGTCCGACTTCGAGGTGTCCGATGTGCTGCTCACCTAACGCCGACTGCCCCGGCCTCCTCCGCTCACACCGTGCCGTCGGCGGAAAACGGGGGACTCGGTGGGGCACGGACGTACGGTCCCGACGACGGCGTACCGGAGGCCCGCCGCATGACGGGCGCGAACGGCCGCATGACGGGCGCGAACGGAGGAACCCGGCACCGGCCGGACGGACCGGCAGCGGGCGGAAGGGAGCGATCATGAGCGGCGGGGGCAACACCGCCTACGGCCGGAAGGCGTTCCAGCGGTCCAGGGCGCACTTCACGGACCGGATCACGGCGGACGGCCGGGACGGCTGGCCGGTCGAGGCGGGCCGGTACCGGCTGGTCGTCAGCCGCGCCTGTCCATGGGCCAGCCGGGCGGTGATCTCCCGGCGGCTGCTCGGCCTCGAGCAGGCCCTGCCCATGGCGATCACCGACCCCGTGCAGGACGACCGGAGCTGGCGGTTCACCCTGGACCCCGGCGGCCGCGACCCGGTGCTCGGCATCCGGTTCCTCAGCGAGGCGTACGACCGGCGGGAGACGGACTACCCGGGCGGCGTCAGCGTCCCGGCGATCGTGGACGTGCCCAGCGGAAGGCTCGTCACCAACGACTACCAGCGGATCACGCTGGACCTGGCCACCGAGTGGACGGCTCTGCACCGGGAGAACGCGCCCGACCTGTACCCCGAGGCGCTGCGGGACGAGATCGACCAGGTGATGGCGGACGTGTACGAGGACGTCAACAACGGCGTCTATCGGGCGGGTTTCGCCACCGGGCAGGAGGAGTACGAGAGCGCGTACGCGCGGCTCTTCCGGCGGCTGGACCTGCTGACGGAGCGGCTGGCCGGGCGGCGTTACCTGGTCGGGGACACGATCACGGAGGCGGACATCCGGCTGTTCACCACACTGGTCCGTTTCGACGCCGTCTATCACGGTCACTTCAAGTGCAACCGCTGGAAGCTGACGGAGAACCAGGTGCTGTGGGCGTACGTCCGTGATCTCTACCAGACGCCGGGATTCGGCGACACCGTCGACTTCGACCACATCAAACGGCACTACTACCAGGTGCACACCGGTATCAACCCGACCGGCATCGTCCCCGTGGGGCCGGACCTGTCGGGCTGGCTGACGCCGCATCACCGTGCGGAGCTGGGCGGCAGGCCGTTCGGCGACGGGACACCGCCCGGGCCGGTGCCCGAGGACGAGCGGGTACCGGCGCACGCCCGTCCCTGAACTAATGAGGAGGAACAGGCACATGGGCAAGAAGAAGCAGAAGAAGGCGAAGCTCCCGCTCGCCTACAAACCGCTGGGGTTCGCCCTGGGCTGGGGGACCGGCGCGCTGGCGGGGGTCGCCTTCCGCAAGACGTGGATGGCGATCCGGCACGAGGAGGACGCCCCGGACGCCCTGGACCGGGACCGCGGCTGGGGCGAGATCCTGCTCGCCGCGGCCGTCCAGGGCGCCCTGTTCGCGGTGGCCCGCAGCCTGGCGGACCGGGCCGGGGCCAAGGCGGTCGAGCGGTCCACCGGTGTCTGGCCCTCCGCCGACAAGGGCGGACGGGACTGACGGCCGGCATGGGGCCCCGGGTGTTCCGCCCGGGGCCTCAGCCCTGCTTGGGTGCCGTGCCGGGCGTGCGGCGCATGGTGAAGGAGTGGCCGGCCGGATCGGAGAAGCCGCGCTCCTCGTACGGTCCCGCCGCGTCCTTCGCCTCCACGGGGCGGCCTCCCAGGCTGACGATCCGGCGCTCCGCCTCGTCCAGATCGTCCACCACGAAGTCCAGGTGCGCCTGGAGGGAGTTCTCGGGGCGCGGCCAGCTCGGCGGGGTGGCGTTCATGTCGCGGCGGAACGCCAGCCGGGTGCCGTCGGCGCCCCGGACCTCCACCTGGTTGGCGGTGGCGCGGGTCTGCTCGCCCTCCAGCAACTCCTTGTAGAACTCGGCGAGTTTCTCGGGCTCGGCACAGTCCAGCACGACGAACCCGGCTTTCACGAGCGGCATGGCTCCTCCGAGGATCCGGGGCGCGGCCTGCCCCGCTGCCCTGTGTCTCCCGTCTAACCCACCGGGGTGGTTTCAGTCCGTGTCCGGCACGTCAACGGGCGGTGGCGGACTGGAAGGTGCGGCGGTAGGCCTGCGGGGACACCCCGATCGCGGCGTGCAGGTGCTGGCGCAGCGAGGCACCGGTGGCGAAGCCGACCTGTGCGGCGATCTGGTCGACGGGCAGGTCGGTGGACTCCAGGAGGTGCCGGGCGCGCGCCACCCGCTGCTGGACCAGCCAGCGGCCGGGGCTGAGGCCGACCTCGTCGCCGAAGCGGCGGGCGAAGGTGCGCATGCTCATCCGGGCGTGCCGGGCGAGGTCCGACAGGGTGAGGGGTTCACCGAGGTGCTCCAGGGCCCAGGCGCGGGTGGCGGCGGTGCTCGCGGCCCCGCTCTCGGGGACCGGATGCTCGATGTACTGCGCCTGTCCGCCGTCGCGGAACGGCGGTACGACGCAGCGCCGGGCGACCGCGTTGGCGAGCTCGCTGCCGTGGTCGGTGCGCACGATGTGCAGGCAGACGTCCACGCCGGACGCGGCGCCGGCGGAGGTGAGGACGCGGCCGTCGTCGACGAAGAGCACGTCCGGGTCGACCTCGACCCGCGGATACCTCCGGCGGAACGCCTCGGTGACCTGCCAGTGGGTGGTGGCCCTGCGGCCGTCGAGGAGCCCGGCGGCGGCGAGGACGAAGGCGGCCGTACAGATCGACACGATGCGCGCGTCCGGGTGAATGAGCGCCAGCGCTCGGGCGAGTTCGGGGGACAGCTCGGTGGGGATGTACGCGGTGGCCACAGCGGCGACGATCACCGTGTCGGCCGTGGCGAGGACCTCCGGGCCGTGCCGCACCCCGATCGTGAAGTCGGCGTTGCTGCGCACCGGAAGGCCGTCGACACTGCAGGTCAGCACCTGGTAGTGGCCGTCGGCCGCCCCGAAGATCCGGCTGGGGATGCCCAACTCGAAGGGGTAGACGCCGTCCAGCGCCAGCACCACGATCCGCTGGGCCCGCCCCGGGGTCCCTCGCTCCCTCATGGCACGATCTTATCGAAGGTTGGCAATCGTGCCATTTTCCGAGCGTCGCGCTCCGGGCAGGCTGAAGAACCATGAGCACTGAGCACACGATGCGAGCCATCATCCAGCACGTCCTAGGCGGTCCCGAGGTTCTCCTGGAGGTACGGCTGCCGCGGCCGGATCCGGGCCCGAACCAGGTCCTGGTCCGGGTGCGCGCCGCCGGCGTCAACCCGACCGACTGGAAGCACCGGGCGACCGGCGGCTTCCTCGGCGACCCGCCCTTCGTCCTGGGCTGGGACGTCTCCGGCGTGGTGGAGGCGACCGGAACCGGCGTCGCCGCCTTCCAGCCGGGCGACGAGGTCTTCGGCATGCTGCCGTACCCCTACGGGCACGGATCCCACGCCGAGTACGTGATCGCGCCGGTCCGCGCGCTGACGCACAAGCCGGCCTCGATCGACCACACGCAGGCCGGCGCGCTGCCGCTGGTCTCCCTCACCGCCTGGCAGTCGCTGGTCGAGCTCGCGGACCTGCGGCCCGGGCAGCGGGTGCTGGTCCACGCGGCGGCCGGCGGGGTCGGGCACGTGGCCGTGCAGATCGCCAAGGCGCGGGGCGCGTACGTGATCGGCACGGCGAGCGCCGGCAAACACGACTTCCTGCGGGAGATCGGCGCCGACGAGGCGATCGACTACCGGGAGACCGACTTCACCGAGGTCCTGAAGGACCTGGACGTCGTCCTGGACACGCTCGGCGGCGAGAACTCCGTGCGCTCGCTGCGCGTGCTGCGTCCGGGCGGCGTCGTGGTCTCCACCATCCCCATCGGGTCGGACGAGTTCCCCAACGAGGCCGCGCGGCTCGGCGTGCGGGCCGTCCGGATGCTCGTCGACGCGGACCGCGCGGATATGCGCTCCCTCGCGGAGCTGGTCGAGCAGGGCAAGCTGCGCGCCACGATCGAGCGGACCTTCCCGCTGTCCGACGCCGCCGAGGCGCACGCCCTCGGGGAGCAGGGCCACACGACGGGCAAGCTGGTCCTCGTCGTCGACTGACCTGACCTGACCCGACCCGGCCGGCGCCCGTGAACGAATGGGCGCCGGCCGTGCGTTCGGGGGACGAGGACGCGCTTGCCCGGTGCGCGCCCCCGAGGCCGGCCCTGTGGGCCCGCGCGGCCTGGGCGAGCGAGCGGGGAGGTGGCGGCCACGCCGTTCCGCGGCTCCCCGGAGCCGGCGCGCTCCAGGAGGTCGCGGCGGGCGACCGCCCGGACCCGGTCACCGTGGGCCCCCCGGGCGCCGACGAGTGCACCGCCGTCGGCCGCCCACCCCCGCGGCGTCCAGCGCGTGGACGGCGGTGGCGCGCGATGCCCTGGCGGTCCTCGAAGACCTAGCGGGGCGTCCCCCTGCGCTGCCACGAGGCCCCCCGGCGTTGCCCACCACGGACGTGGGACTGCGCCGGCGCCGGCGGGCCGCCCACGACCCCGGGTCGCGATGGCCGCGCGATCGCCGCGGCGTCATCGGGCGCAACCTGTGTTGCAAATCGAAGACATATGTCAATCGAACATGCTCATATTCGCTCGATCGAGGGTAACTTGCAGTGCGGGAGCCGGACTTGGGCACTCGCGGCAGCGAACGGGTTGGAGGCGATCTGGTCGTGCGGCAGGAACCTGCGCCCTTCACCCGGTATCTGCGCACCCATCGCCACCGGGACCACCTGGTGCTGGAACTGCTCGGCGAGATCGACATCGCCGCGGCCGCGGAGATCGGCCCCTACCTGGACCGGGTGACGGCGGACCCCGGGGCGCGCATCGTGATCGACCTGCGGAGCGTGGACTTCTTCGACTGCTCGGGACTGAGGCTCCTGTACCGGGCCCGCGGCCGGGTTCTCGACCACGGCGGCCGGCTGCACCTGGTGTGCACCCAGCCGCTGCTCCTGCGCATCCTGCGGATCACCGGCCTGTCCCGGCTGCTGCCCCCGCATCCGACACCGGACGCCGCCCTCGACACCGCCGGGACGGCCTCCGGGTCCTCCTGACGTCCCGTCATTCCTCCGGCGCGTCGAACAGGGCGCTCACGGACTCGCCGTTGTGGATGCGCCGCACGGCCTCCGCGAGCGCGGGCGCGATCGACAGGATCCGCAGCTTTTCCGTGCGCTCCTCCTCGGGCACGGGCACCGTGTTGGTGCAGACGATCTCCAGGACGTCCGGCTGCTCGCCGATCCGCTTGAGAGCGCCGGCCGCGAACAGGCCGTGCGTACACGCCACACGGATCGAGCGCGGTTTCAGCTCGCGCAGCCGGTCGAGCAGTTCCAGGACGGTGCTGCCCTTGGCGATCTCGTCGTCCAGGACGATGACGTCCCGCCCGCCCACCTCGCCGATCACGGAGGAGATGCTGACCCGGTCGTCCGCGAACCGCTGCTTGGCACCGGCGGCCACGTGCGCGCCGATCATGCGGGCGAACGCCGCCGCCTCCTTGGCGTTGCCGAGGTCCGGCGAGACGACGGTGGTCCGGCTCAGGTCGTACTGCCGGAAGTGCGCGGCGAGTTCGCGCAGCGCGTGCAGGTGGTCGACCGGCACCGAGAAGAAGCCGTGCACCTGCGGGGCGTGCAGGGTCATGGCGAGGACGCGGCTCGCGCCGGCCGTCACCATCAGGTCCGCGACGAGCCGTCCACCGAGGGAGATGCGGGGCGCGTCCTTCTTGTCGGACCGGGCGTAGGAATAGTGCGGCATGACCACGGTGATCCGGCGCGCGGACGCACCGCGCGCGGCGTCGCACATCAGCAGCAGCTCGACCAGGTGCTCCTGGACGGGCCGCACCAGGGGCTGGATCAGGAAGACGTCCCGTTCCCGGCAGTTGGCCTGGAGCTGCACCTCCAGGCAGTCGTTGGCGAACCGGCTGACCCGGGTGGGACTGAGGGGCACCCCGAGCTGGGCGCAGACCTCCGCCGCCAGTTCGGGATGGGCACTGCCGCTGAACACGGCGATCTCTCGCACGATCCGCTCCTCGCATGATCATTACGGGTGGCGGCCACATGCTACTGAGAGTGCAGAAACGTTGGTTCCGCGTCCAGCCTCCGGCCGCTTCCCGGCGCGCGCCGGGAAGCGGACAGCAGGGCCGCTCAGCCGCGGATTCGGGGGTATCAGGTCAGCAGGAAGGAGGGACGTCCGCATGACGACTCCCATCAAGCGCATCGACCGGCGCGTGCCCCGCTGGGCCAAGGCGGTCACCGCCGTCATCCTGGTGCTGGGCGTGTTCTTCGCCGGGATCCGGCTGAGCGTGCTCCCGGGGCTCAAGGATCTGTTCGGCACCGAGACGCAGGACCGGTCAGGACCCGCGCTGCTGCGGTCCATCCAGGACATGAGCCGCTACGACGCCGCCTCCGGCAACTTCCAGATCGTCGTGGACCTGGAGAAGGACGCCAAGTTCCTGCCCGACGCCATCCGCGGCACCCGCACCCTGTACGTCGGCGCGGGCACCGTGGACGCCTACGTGGACCTCGGCAAGATCGGCGAGGACGACGTCACGGTCGACAAGGACCGTACGTCCGCCACGCTGCGCCTGCCGCACGCGGTGCTCGGCACCCCGGCGCTGGACCCCGACCGCTCCTACGCGGTCTCCAAGCAGCGCGGGCTGCTCGACCGTCTCGGCGACCTGTTCTCCGACAACCCGAACGGCGAACAGGCCGTGCAGAAGCTGGCGGTGCGGCACATCGGGGACGCGGCGAAGAAGAGCGGGCTGACCGCGCGGGCCGAGAAGAACACCACCGACATGCTCGAAGGGCTGCTGCGCTCCCTGGGCTTCGAGGAGGTGAAGGTGACGTACGAGAGGTGAGGATTGCCCCGGCGGCGGCCGAAAGAGATCGCATCACGCGGCGGTACGGGGGTAAGAGCGTGACCACGCCCGGAGCTCGACAAGTGGAGGACATGATGGCCGGTGGGACCCCGCATTCGCGTGTCGCGTTGCGCCTCGGCGCACCCAAGACGGCGGGCGCCACCGGCGCCGGATCCGAGCCCCCCGGTGCGGACCGGGCCGGCCCCGGCCCGCTGCGCCTGCTCGGCCGCTTTGTGGCGATGGTGTGCGCCTTCGCGTTCATGGTCGCCTTCGCCGTGGTCCTGGCCAAGCTCACCCTGCAGCCCTCCCCCGCGTCGGAGAGTCTGACGCACACCAACCTGCACCCCGGCCGCTCGCTGCGCGCCTATCTGGACCAGCCCGAACTGCGCGACGCCGTACGGCAGATCGGCGGCAACCTGCTGCTGGGTGTGCCGTTCGGCGTCCTGGTCCCCATCGTCGCCCCGCGGACCCGTGGAGTGCTGCGGGTCCTGCTGCTGACGGCGACGGTCATGCTGCTGGTGGAGTTCGCGCAGGGCGCGCTGGTGACGGGCCGCGCCTTCGACGTGGACGACGTCATCCTCAACACGTCGGGCGCGCTCATCGGTTACCTCCTGCTGGGCCGCCGGCTGAGCCGCGCGGTGCACGCCAGGCGGGTCCGGGCCTGACACGTCCCGTACCGCCCCGCATCCGGTCCCGCCGGACGCGGGGCGGACCCATGTCCACTGGTCCGTACCAAAGTATTGACGGCCCCTTAACTCACTCCTTAAATCAAGTGGCGACACCTTCACCCCCCACCACGGTCGACGCACCCGTCCAGCGGGGCGTCGCACGGAAGGGAGCACGATGGCCTCCCCACGGCTGATCCGCTCTGCCCTGCTCGCCGCCCTCTCGGCGGTCCTCGTCGCCGCCGCCGCGATCGCACCCGCCCAGGCGGAACCCCCGCGTGCCGCGGCCGCCGCGGTCGTCTTCTCCGACACCTTCGACGGCCCCGCCGGCGCCGCCGTCGACGGGTCGAAGTGGCAGATCGAGACCGGCGACAACGTCAACAACCACGAACGGCAGTACTACACCTCCGGCAACAAGAACGCGGCCCTGGACGGCCAGGGCCACCTCGTCATCACGGCCCGGCGCGAGAACCCCGCCAACTACCAGTGCTGGTACGGCACCTGCCAGTACACCTCGGCCCGGCTGAACACGTCCGGCAAGTTCACCGCCCAGTACGGGCACGTGGAGGCGCGGATGAAGGTGCCGCGGGGCCAGGGCATGTGGCCCGCGTTCTGGATGCTCGGCACTCCGGTCAACTGGCCCGACTCGGGCGAGATCGACATCATGGAGAACGTCGGCTTCGAGCCGTCCACCGTGCACGGCACGATCCACGGCCCCGGCTACTCCGGGTCCGGCGGCATCGGCGCCGGCTACACCCTGCCGAGCGGGCAGGCGTTCGCGGACGCCTTCCACACCTTCGCCGTCGACTGGGCGCCGGACTCCATCACCTGGTCCGTGGACGGCAACGTCTACCAGCGGCGCACCCCGGCCGACCTCGGCGGCAGGCAGTGGGTCTTCAACCGGCCGTACTTCCTCATCCTCAACCTCGCGGTCGGCGGCTACTGGCCCGGCGACCCGGACGGCTCCACCGTCTTCCCGCAGCAACTGGTCGTGGACCACGTCTCGGTGACCACGGGCGACACGCCGACCGGCGGCAACACCGTGCGCGGGCTCGACGGCAAGTGCATGGACGTGGCGGGGGCGAACACCGCCAACGGCACGCCCGTCCAGCTCTACGACTGCAACGGCACCGCCGCCCAGCGGTGGGCGGCCGGCTCGGACGGGTCGCTGCGCGCGCTCGGCAAGTGCCTGGACGCCACCGGCAACGGAACCGCGAACGGCACACCGCTCCAGCTGTGGGACTGCACGGGGGGCGCCAACCAGAAGTGGACCGTCTCCGCGGCGCGCGACATCGTCAATCCGCAGGCCGACAAATGTGTGGACGCCACCGGGAACACCTCGGCCAACGGCACCCGGCTGCAGCTGTGGACCTGCTCCGGCGGGGCCAACCAGAAGTGGACGGTCGGCTGAGCCGGTCCCTCAGCGGTGGTGCCAGGTGAACTTGTCGCCACCCACCCAGCGGACCACGTCCGGATCGTCGAGGTCGTGGACCGTGATGCCGTAGAGGGCGGCGGTGGTGAGGACGTCGGTGATGGTCCTGGCCTCGCAGACGATCTCACCGTCGATCTCCATGATGCGGAACGGGGGCGTGCCCGGCTGGACCCCGAGCACCATGATCCGCGGCTGTGCGATGTGCGGGCTCGCGCTTTCGGTCATGCATAGAGCGTAGGACGCCGGACGCGCCGGCGAATCCTCCGGACGCCCGGGAGGCGGAACCCCGGGCGTCCCTGGTACCGGCCGCCGCCGTCGCCGTGCGGTGGCGGCGGTGCCGGGGAACCCTGGAGGAGGAGGTGGCGATGGATCCCGTCGAGGCCCTGAACCGGATCGCCTTCCTGTTGGAGCGGTCCCTGGAGCCGACGTACCGAGTCCGCGCGTTCCGTACGGCCGCCCGGGTGCTGGCGGACCTGCCGCCGGACGAGGTCCGGGCACGGGCGGAGGCCGGGACGCTGGAGTCCCTGAAGGGCGTCGGCCCGAAGACGGCCGCAGTGGTGCGCGAGGCCCTGGCCGGCCAGGTGCCCCGCTATCTCACCGACCTGGAGGGCCGGCCCGCCGCGGGGCCGCCCGAGGGGGGCCGGGAGCTGTGGGAGGCGCTGCGCGGCGACTGCCACCTGCACTCCGACTGGTCCGACGGGGGCAGCCCCATCGAGGAGATGGGGCGGACGGCGGCGGAGCTGGGCCACGAGTGGGCGGCGCTGACCGACCACTCGCCCCGGCTGACCGTCGCCCGGGGGCTGTCGGCGGGACGGCTGCGCGAGCAGCTGGACGTGGTGGCGGAGCTGAACGCCCGCTGGGCGCCGTTCCGGCTGCTCACCGGCATCGAGTGCGACATCCTCGACGACGGCTCGCTGGACCAGGAACCGGAACTGCTGGAGCGTCTCGACGTGGTCGTGGTGTCGGTGCACTCGAAGCTGCGCATGGACGCCCGCTCCATGACCCGCCGCATGATCGCGGCGGTGCGCAACCCGCACGCGGACGTCCTCGGACACTGCACCGGCCGTCTGATCACCGGGCGCGGGCGCCCCGAGTCGGAGTTCGACGCGGACGCGGTGTTCGCCGCCTGCGCCGAGTCCGGGACGGCGGTGGAGATCAACAGCCGGCCCGAGCGGCTGGACCCGCCCCGCCGGCTACTGCGCCGGGCGGTGACCGCGGGCACGCTGTTCTCGATCGACACCGACGCGCACGCCCCGGGGCAGCTGGACTGGCAGCGGTACGGCTGTGCGCGGGCCGAGGAGTGCGGGGTGCCCGCCGAGCGGGTCGTCACCACGTGGACGGCCGACGAGCTGCTGGCGTGGACGCGCGAGAAGCAGCACTCCCGGGCGTGACGCACCTCACCGCCCCGGGCGGGGAGCCCAGGAACATCTTTAGGTGGTTCACCGTTGAACCATCCGTGGGTGCGGATGGGACAGTGTCCCCGGGCCTCACCATCAGCCCACAGGGAAGATCGTTCGGCTGAAGCCCTGTGGAGCCTTTCGCCGAGAGGCGACCGCCATGCGCACCCACCCTCGACGCCCCGACCGGATTCCCCCGTCCGGCCGGGGCTTCTTCCTGTCCGGGCGCACCGCTCCCCGCGTCCGCTTGACTTCGAGAGCACTCCAATTCATAGCGTTCCGGACATGAGCACTGCACAGCACAAGATCGGCTCCGGTTTCGGAGCGACCAGCACCGCCGACGAGGTCCTGGCGGGCATCGACCTGACCGGCAAGCTCGCGATCGTCACGGGCGGCTACTCCGGGATCGGCCTGGAGACCACTCGGGCCCTCACCCGCGCCGGCGCCCACGTCGTCGTCCCCGCCCGCCGCCGGTCCACCGCCGAGGAGGCGCTGGCCGGGCTGAGCGGCGTCGAGGTGGACGAGCTCGACCTGGCGGACCAGGACAGCGTCCGCGGCTTCGCCGAACGGTTCCTGGCCGGCGGCCGGGAAATCGACATCATGATCGACAGCGCCGGCATCATGGCCTGCCCGGAGACCCGGGTCGGACGCGGCTGGGAGGCGCAGTTCGCCACCAACCACCTCGGGCACTTCGCCCTGGTCAACCGGCTGTGGCCGGCGATCGAGCCCGGTGGCGCCCGGGTGGTGTCGGTGTCCTCGCGCGCCCACCACTTCTCCGGCATCCGCTGGGACGACGTCCACTGGCGCCACGGCTACGACAAGTGGCAGGCGTACGGCCAGGCCAAGAGCGCGAACGCCCTGTTCGCCGTCCAGCTCGACCGGCTCGCGGCCGACCGCGGCGTACGGGCCTTCGCGCTGCACCCCGGGGGCATCCTCACGCCGCTTCAGCGGCATCTGCCCCGCGAGGAGATGATCGCCAACGGCTGGATCGACGAGAAGGGCGACGAGATCCCCCAGCCGGGCTTCAAGACGCCCGAGCAGGGCGCCGCGACCCAGGTGTGGGCGGCCACCTCGCCCCAGCTGGCGGGCCTGGGCGGCCTCTACCTGGAAGACTGCGACGTCGCCGAGCCGGCCCCGGCCGACGGTGAGCGCGTCGGGGTGAAGGACTGGGCGACCGACCCCGAGCAGGCGGCCCGGCTGTGGGCCCTGTCGGCGGAGCTGACCGGCGTGGACGCCTTCGCCGGGTGACGGCGTGCGCGGGGGCGCTGGGGGTACTCGGGCGCCCCCGTCCCCCATCGTCCGGGAGGAGCCGCAGGTGAGCAGTGGACCGGAGCGCAGGATCGTGGTCACCGGAGCCACCGGCAACGTCGGCACCAGTGTGGTGCGGCTCCTCGCGGCGGACCCGGAGGTCGGGACCGTCGTGGGCCTGGCCCGTCGCAGACCCGACGTGGGGCCCGCGAAGACCGAGTGGACGGCGGCCGACCTGGCGTCGCGGCACACGGATCTCGCGCGCGTCTTCGCCGGTGCCGACGCCGTCGTCCATCTGGCCTGGGCCTTCCAGCCGACGCACGACCCGGCGACGACCTGGCGCACCAACGTGCTCGGCAGCCTGCGCGTCTACGAGGCGGTGGCCGAGGCCAAGGTGCCCGCGCTGATCCACGCCTCGTCGGTGGGCGCGTACTCGCCGGGGCCCAAGGACCACCCCGTCGACGAGTCGTGGCCGACGCACGGCTGGCCGGACGCCGCGTACTGCCGGGAGAAGGCGTACCTGGAACGGAACCTGGACATCTTCGAGCGGGAGCACCCCGAGATCCGCGTGGTGCGGATGCGGCCGGCGTTCCTGTTCAAGCGCGCGTCCGCGAGCGAGCAGCGGCGGATCTTCGGCGGCCGTTTCCTGCCGGGGCCGCTGCTGCGGCCCGACCTGCTGCCGTTCCTGCCCGACGTGCCGGGGCTGCGGGTGCAGGTGCTGCACACCGACGACGCGGCCCACGCCTACCGGCTGGCGGTGAAGTCGGACGTGCGCGGCGCCTTCAACCTGGCGGCGGGCCCGCCGGTCGACGCGGCGCTGCTGGGCGAGATGCTCGGCGCCCGCCCGGTCCGCCTCCCCCGTACGGCGGCCCGCTCGGCGATCGCCGCGCTGTGGGGCCTGCGGCTGCTGCCGGCGTCCCCGCACCTGTTCGACGCGGTCCTCAGGGTGCCGCTGATGGACTGCTCCCGCGCCCGCGCGGAACTGGGCTGGGAGCCGACCCGCACGGCACCCGAGGTGCTCGAGGAGTTCCTGGGGGGCCTGCGGGAGGGGGCGGGCACGGGCACGGCCAACCTGCGGGGCCGGAAGGTCGGCTGAGGGGAATGACGCCGGACGGTTCAGCCCGCCGACTCCTCCGGGGCCGGGTGCTCGGGGTGGACCGCGCCGGTCTGGGGCTCGCCCTGCCGGCCCGTGCCCGCCTCGTCCGTCTCCGGGACGTCGTCGGTCTCGGACTCGGAGGCGTCGCGGGTGGGCCCGACGGGGACCTCCCACGGGTCCTCCCCGCCGCGCGCCTGCTGGTCCGGCAGGTCCCTGGGAATCGGGTCCGGGCTCTCGCCGGGTGCCTCTCGGCGGTGGTCGTCCATGGTGTGCCTCCCACGTGTCGGACGCTGCGAGTACCGACACCCGGCCCCGGCAAACGTCAGCGCGGCACGGACCGGGCCGGGGTGCCGCCGGACTCGGGCGCGGGGCCGGCGCGGCGCCCGCCGTGCGCGAAGAAGTCGGCGAGCGGCAGGATCGCGGCGCCGACGGTCACCGCGTCCGGCCCGAGCCTGCCCAGCTCGATGCCGACCTTCTCGGCCGGATGCCGCAGCGAGTAGGCGGCGGCGTGACGGCGGACGGCGGGCAGGAAGCGGCTGCCGAGCTGGAGACCGGCCCAGCCGCCGATCAGGATGCGCTCCGGCTGGAAGAGGTTGATCAGGTCGGACAGGCCCGCGCCGACGTACTCGGCGGTCTCGTCCAGCACGGCGAGCGCCACCGGGTCGGCCGGACCGCCGTCGGCCGGGTAGGCGCCGGAGAGCATCACGGACAGCGCGGTCTCCTCGTCGGCGCCCTGCGGGGCGCTGCCGCCCGCCTCGAACCAGCGGGCGAGCAGCGACTCGGCGCCCGCGTACGCCTCCAGGCAGCCCAGGGCGCCGCAGCGGCAGCGCCGGCCGCGGACCCGTACCGTCAGATGGCCCCACTCGACGGCCCGCCCGTGCTCCACCTCCGGGGTGACCAGACAGGCGCCGACGCCGGAGCCGAAGAGGACGACCAGCGCGTTCCCGGCGCCCCGGCCGGCGCCGAACCACATCTCGGCCTGGCCGAGTGTCCGGGCGCCGTTGTCGATGAAGTAGGGGACGCTGCCGGGCAGTTCCGAGCCGTCGCGCAGCAGCCGCTCCAGCGGGACGGCGTCCCAGCCGATGGTCTGGCCGTGCACCACGGCACCGAGGTCCGGGGTGCGTTCGACGATGCCGGGGACCCCTATGCCGACCCCGAGCAGCCGCCCGGGTCCGATGCCGGCGCCCGCGAGGACCTCCGCGATGCCGTCCCGCACATGGCGGACGATGCCGTCGACCTCGTAGCGCTGCTGCTCCAACGGCCGCTCGGCGCGGGCGAGTTCGGTGAGCGTGAGGTCGAACAGGCCGACCCGCACCCGGGTCTCGCCGACGTCGACGCCGATCATGTGGCCGCTGCCGGGGGCGACCCGCAGCAGGATGCGGGGACGGCCGCCGTCGGAGTCGACGCTGCCGGCCTCCTCGACCAGGCCGTCGCCGATCAGCTCGGCGACGACGTTGCTCACGGAACCGGAGCTGAGTCCGGTCGCCGGGCCGAGTTCGAAACGGCTGAGCGGGCCGTCGAAGTAGAGGCGCTGGAGTACGGCCGTACGGTTGCCCCGTCTGAGGTCCCGTACCGTGCGCCCGTTCCGCCCCGCCATGCGGCTCCCTTCCGACCTGCCGTTTCCCGCCCCGATGGATCCGCCTCCATTGTGAACCACGACGTCAGATGCTCGGCCGGGCCCCGGCCCGTGGCCCGGCGGCGGGGAAAACCGCTGGCCCCCGTCCGCCACCCTGCCTAACCTAGCCCAGAACCTAGAGCCCCTAGGTTTCGTTCGTTCCGTCCCAGCGCCCCCTGGAGGCTCCCATGAGGTCACTCACCGAGGCCGAGATCCGCGATGCGTTCGTCAACTGCTCCAAAGGCGAGGCGAAGCGCCTGTCCGTTCCCCGCGACCTGGACGAACGCCCCTGGGACGACCTCGACTTCCTCGGCTGGCGCGAACCGGGGGCGCCCGACCGCAGCTATCTGGTCGCCGAGCGCGAGGGGCGGCCGGTGGGCATCACACTGCGCTTCCCTTCGCAGCAGCGCGGCTTCACGCACCGCAGCCTGTGCTCCCTGTGCCTGACGACCCACCCCGGCGGGGGCGTCTCCCTGATGACGGCCCGCAAGGCGGGGCCCGCCGGGCGCGAGGGCAACTCGGTCGGTCTGTACATGTGCACCGACCTGGCCTGTTCGCTCTACGTGCGCGGCAAGAAGGTCCCCGCGTCCGGCGGGCGGTTCGAGGAGAGCCTGACCTTGGAGGAGCAGATCGCCCGCACCACCGGGAATCTGCGCGCCTTCCTCGACAAGCTGTACGCCTGAGCCCTCGCTCCGCTCCCCCGTGAGCCCGTTCGGCCGACCTCCGGGCCGGGTGTCGGTGGTCACCGGCCCCGCCTCCTGCTGTCGCCCGGCCCCTGCCACCACCCTGGGGTTTTGTGCGGATCATCATGTTCCGCACGCGGTGTGCGGGGGTGGCGGAAGGGGAACAGCCCAAGGATGCGTGAGGCACGTGAGGAGCAGTGGTCCCGCGAGCGGCTGGCCAAGCTGCTCCGGGACCCCGTGGTGGTGCAGACGCTGCGGTCGGCGGCCGCGGCGACGATCGCGTACGTCATCGCGCTGCGCCTGAGCCCCGAGGCGGCACCGCTGACCGCTCCCCTGACGGCGCTGCTGGTCGTCCAGGTCACCTTCTACGCCACGCTCACCAACGGCATCCGGCGGGTGAACTCGGTGGTGGCCGGCGTGCTGGTGGCCATCGCCTTCAGCCTCCTGGTCGGCCTGACCTGGTGGAGCCTCGGCCTGCTCATCGTGGCGGCGCTGGGGGTCGGCCATCTGGTGCGGGTCGACGAGTACGTCCCCGAGGTCGCGATCAGCGCGATGCTGGTCCTCGGCGTCACCTCCGTCGGCGACGTGGCCTGGGCGCGGGTGCTGGAGACATTGATCGGCGCCGTCGTCGGCCTCGGCTTCAACCTGCTGCTCGCACCGCCCGTCTGGGTGGACGAGGCCGGTGAGTCGATGGGGGGCCTGTCGCGGCGGCTGCGGCAGTTGATGCTGCGCATCGGCGAGGAGGCGGCGGGCCGGCAGCCGTACGAGCAGGCGGCGGCCCGGCTGCACGAGGCGCGCCGGCTCGACCACGACATCATCGAGGTGGACGCGGCGCTCCGGCAGGCCGAGGACAGCCTGCGCCTGAACCCGCGGGTCCGTGAGGGCCTGCTGCACCGCGTGGTGCTGCGCACGGGGCTCGACACCCTGGAGATCTGCACGGTGGTGCTGCGGGTGCTCGCGCGCACCCTGACCGACCTCGCCAAGGACCGCGAGCCCGACTCTCTGTTCGAGAAGGAGACGGGCGCGGTCCTCGACGAACTGCTCTCCGAGATCGCCGACGCGGTGGTCAGCTTCTCGGTCCTGGTCACCACCCATGTCAGCAGCAACGCCGACGCGGCGGAGTCCCGGCTGTCCGCGGAACTGCGCGCGGCGGCCGGCACCCGCGACCGGCTCGCCCCGCTGCTGCGCGAGGAGGCGACGCGCCGGCCCCAGCACTGGCAGCTGTACGGCGCCGTCCTGACCGAGGTGAACCGGATCATCGACGAGATGAACACCGAGCACCGCTCCCGCCGCCTGCTGGAGGAGCTGGACCGCGTGTCGCAGGCGCAGCGCGCCAGGATGCCTGGGCTGTACCGGATGCGGGAGCGCATGGGGATCCAGGAGCGGCTGTGGAGCCGGACCGGGGTGAGCGGGCGCTCCCGGTAGCCGTGCGGAGCCCGCGACGCGCGTGACGGCCGGTGCCGTCCTTGCGCCGGGCGGGCGCGGCGCGCCAAGGTGGCCGGGCGACCACGACGACCGACGACCTGAGGTGGGACATGGGCACGGGTGGGCTGAGCAGGCGCCGGTTCCTCGGCGCCCTCTCGGGGACGGCCGCCGGCGCGGCGCTGCCGGCGGTCACGGGCTGCGACGGCACGCCCGCCCCCTCGGACCCGCCGGCCGCACGGACGTCCACCCCCGGGACCCGCCCCAGTCCGCAGGCCGAGAGCTGTGCGCCCTCCGGGCCGCGCCGCCTGTACGTCGGCACCTACACCTCCGTCGACGGCGGGGGCGACGGCATCGGCGTCGCCACGTACGACCCGGTCACGGGCCGGATCACGGGCGCCGGGACGATCAAGGGCGTCCCCGATCCCTCGTACCTGGCCGTCCATCCGGACGGACGCACGCTGTACGCGGTCGACGAACGCGACGACGGTGCCGTGACCGCCGTGCGCCTGGCCGACCGGAAGGTGCTGGGGAGCCGAAGCACCGGCGGTGCGGCGCCCTGCCATCTGTCGGTGCACCCGAGCGGACGCTGGCTGCTCAGCGCCAACTACGGCACGGGCAGCGTGGCCGTGCACCCGATCGACGCGTCGGGGGCGCTGGGGGAGCGCACCGACCTCGTCACGCACTCTTCTCCGCCGCCCGGCCCGGACCAGGACGGCCCACACGCCCACCAGGTCGTCACCAGCCCGGACGGCCGCCATGTGCTCGCCGTCGACCTGGGCACGGACACGGTGTACACCTACCGTCTCGACACGGACGCCGGGAAGCTCACCGAGGTCTCCCGGGCGCGGGCCGCGCCCGGTGCGGGGCCGCGCCAGCTGACGTTCCACCCGGGCGGGCGGTACGCGTATCTGGCGAACGAGGTCGACGACACCGTGGCGGTGTGCACGTACGACCCGGCGACGGGACGGCTGGCGATCGGTCCGGGGCAGGACACGGGGTCGGGTTCGGGCACCAACTATCCGGCGCAGGTCGTCGTCGCGCCGGACGGCCGTCACGCGTGGCTGGCCAACCGGGGGCACGACAGTCTCGCGCGCTACGCGGTGGAGGAGGACGGCGCCCGGCTGCGCCTGCTCGGCACGGTGCCGGCCGGCGGGGACTTCCCCCGCCAGGTCGCGCTGTCCCCGGACGGCGCCCTGCTGTTCGCCGCGAACCAGAAGTCGGGCACCCTCGCCGTCTTCGGGGTCGACCCGGAAGACGGTGGACTGCGCCTGGTGGGCAAGCCGTTCGGGTCACCCGTCGCCGTCTGCGCGCTGCCGCTGTAGGGTCCGCGGGCAGCCGGCGGCGGCCTGGGCGAGCAGGGCGTGGACGCGTTCGGTGAGCTGGCCGAGGTCGTCGGCGGGCCGGTGGAAGGTGAGCCGTACGTCGCCGTGGGTACGGGCACGTTCGATCCGCAGGGTGAGGCCGTGCCGGTCGACGGCGAGGGGCCGCACCCGGACGGCGCCGTGCAGGCTGCCGGGGTCGACGAGCCGGGTGAGTCGCTCCACGGCGTCCGGGTGGCAGTCGGCGAGGTGGGTGAGCAGTCGGGCCTCAGCCCCGGCCAGCGGGTCGGGCCGGGCCTCGGCGAACTCGGCGAGGTCGACGACCTCGGGTCCGGAGGGCCGGCGCAGCACCACCCGTGCGGGCCTGAAGGCCAGTTCGTCCCGCTCGGGGGTGAACCAGCCGGACAGCCAGAGCCGGGCGCGGATGCGGGCCCGGACGGGTACGGGGGCGACGTCGGCGAACTCCAGGACGGCGGAGGGCTCACCGCGGGGCGCGCAGATCACGGCCGTGTGCAGGGCGCTGTCCTCCGGCACGGCGAGCAGCAGCCGGCCGTCGCCGGCCATCCGGTGGGTGCCGACGAGCTCCTCCCGGCAGCCCTCGGCGGTCACCGCGCAGGACCACGCGGCGGCGAGCACCGAGCGGGCCCGCTGCGCCGCGGAAGGAGCGGCCGTCCAGGTCTGGCTGTCACCCATCCCCAACCTCCTCTTAGGTAAGCCTTGCCTAACCTAGCGGAGATCGGAGCGCACGCCAACCAGCCCCGCCCGCCCGGACTCCCCCTCTCCCGCGGTCAGGAGGTGAGAACCCCGAGCAGCGCACGGACGCACAGGTCCCGCACCTGCTCCCGGGTCAGGTCCTCGCGCCGCAGCCACTCCAGGCAGACGGCCGTGGTGAACGCCAGCCAGCCCCGCACGGCGAGGCGGACCTCCGGGCGTTCCCGCGCGGCCGGGCCGAACTCGGGATCGGCGGCCAGCGCTTCCAGGATCTGCTTCTCCTGCGCGGCCAGGGCGCGCCGGTAGACCGAGCGCACGGCCTGGTCGCCCGCCGCGTCCGCGCGGTGGAAGGCGCGGTAGCCGTGGGCGTGGGCCTCGACGTACCCGAGGAACGTGTCGAGGCTCGCCGTGAGCTGGTCGCGCACCGGGACGCCGGGCGCGGCCGCGGTCATCCGCAGCATGCGCTCGCTCTCCCGTTCGACGACGGCCGCGAAGAAGTCCCGTTTGGTCGGGAAGTAGTGGTAGAGCAGCCCGCGCGAGACGCCGGCGATCTCCGCCACCTGCTCGATCCACACCTCGTCGTACGGGTGCTCCGAGAACAGGCGGGCGCCGACGGCGAGCAGTTGGGCCCGCCGCTCCTCGGTGCCGAGCCGGCGGCGTGTGCGCTCCTGGTTCCCGGCCATGCGCGCACCTTACTTGACGGGGCTTCGACGGCGGGCCCAGACTGAGGCGCGCTATTGAACTCATGTACAACGAACCCGAACTGCCGCCCCACCGAGGGAGATCGCGTCATGGCGGAGACGACGACCGGCACCGGCCTGCCGAAGGGGTTCCGCGGCGCCGAGCAGGGCTGGCCGGAGCTGTCGCGCATACCCCACCCCCCGTACCGCGTCCCGCTGCTCGGCGATGTGGTCGGCGCCGGCCGGCACACCCCGCTGCAGGACTCGCTGCGGCTCGCGCGGCGGCTCGGGCCGATCTTCCGGCGCCGGGTGCTGAACAAGGAGTTCGTGTTCGTGGCGGGCGCCGCGCTCGCCGCCGACATGGCGGACGAGTCCCGTTTCGCCAAGCACGTCGGCCTGGGCATCGCCAATCTGCGGCCGGTCGCCGGCGACGGCCTGTTCACGGCGTACAACCACGAGCCCAACTGGCAGCTCGCCCACGACGTCCTGGCCCCGGGGTTCAGCCGGGAGGCCATGGCGGGCTACCACCCGATGATGCTCGACGTGGCCGGCCGGCTCATGGACCACTGGGACCGGGCGCAGGAGGCCGGGCGGACGGTCGACGTGCCCGGCGACATGACCAGACTGACCCTGGAGACCATCGCCCGCACCGGGTTCGGCCATGACTTCGGCTCCTTCGAGCGGTCCCGGCCGCATCCCTTCGTGACGGCGATGGTGGGCACCCTCACCCACGCCCAGCGCCTGAACTCCGTACCGGTGCCGTGGCTGCTGCGACGGGCCGCGCGGCGCAACGACGCCGACATCGCGTTCCTGAACCACACCGTCGACGAGCTGATCCGCGCGCGCGGGGAGAACGGGCCCGGGGACGGGGACCTGCTGGACCGGATGCTCGCGACCGCGCACCCGGAGACGGGCGAGCGGCTCTCCGCGCTCAACGTCCGCCGCCAGGTGATCACCTTCCTCGTGGCCGGTCACGAGACCACGTCGGGCGCGCTGTCCTTCGCGCTGCACTACCTCTCCCGGCACCCCGACGTCGCGGCCCGCGCCCGCGCCGAGGTGGACCGCGTCTGGGGCGCTACGCGGACGCCCGGGTACGAGCAGGTGGCCCGGCTGCGTCAGGTGCGCCGGGTGCTGGACGAGGCACTGCGGCTGTGGCCGACGGCGCCCGCGTTCGCCCGGGAGGCCCGCGAGGACACCGTGCTGGGCGGCACGCACCCGATGCGACGGGGCGCCTGGGCGCTGGTGCTCACGCCGACGGTGCACCGCGACCCGGAGGTCTGGGGCGCGGACGCGGAGCGCTTCGACCCCGACCGGTTCGCCCCGCAGGCGGTGCGGACCCGGGCGCCGCACACCTTCAAGCCGTTCGGGACGGGCGCGCGGGCGTGCATCGGGCGGCAGTTCGCGCTGCACGAGGCGACGCTCGTGCTGGGCCTGCTGCTGCGCCGGTACGACTTCCACGGCGATCCCGGCTACCGGCTGCGGGTCACGGAGCGGCTGACCCTGATGCCGGAGGGACTGCGGCTGGGCCTGGAACGGCGGACGGCCGCCCCCGCGCCCACCGAGGACCCCGCGGCCGTCGAGGAGGACGAGGGATCAGCCCTGCGCTGTCCAGTGCGCGGGGCGGGAGACTGAGCCGGGCAGCCGGGTCCCGGCGCTCCCGCGCGCCGCGTCGACCTGCGGCTGGGTCAGGAAGAAGGCGTCCGTCAGATCGGCGTCCGTGAGGTCGGTGTCGCGCAGGTCCGCGCCGATGAGGTCCGCTCCGCGCAGATCGGCACCGGTCAGGTCGGCCGCGATGAGGTAGGCCCCGCGCAGGTCGGCCCCGCGCAGGTCGGCGCCCCGGAGGCGGGCACCCATCAGGTCGACGCCCCGGCGGTTCTTGCCGCGCCCGCGCACCCCCGCGCGGGCCAGCTCGCTCGTCCTGAGCAGCAGCACGTTCACCCGCTGCCGGTGGGCGGCGACGTCGAGTGCGGCCAACTCCTCCGGGGTACCGAGGGTGAGCGCCTCGGTGGTGTCCAGGAGTGCGCGCAGGTCGGCGCGCAGCGGGCGGGCGGCGGGCAGGGACAGGGCCTCGGTGAGGTACCGGAGCAGTTCGTGCAGCTGGCGGACGACGGGGAACACGTCGGACATCCGCCGGGCGCGGTCGGCGGGGCCCGTGCGCCAGTCCTCCCCGGCGAACGTGACCTGCGAGACCTTCTGCCCGGCGCCGAAGCAGTCGTAGACCGTGCACCCGGTGAAGCCCGTGTCCCGCAGCTGGGTGTGGATGCCGCAGCGGTGGTCGTCGAGGAGATTGCGGCAGGGCGTACCGGCCGCCTTGTCCACCGCGAAGTCCGCGGAGGCGGAGAAGGGCAGCGCCACACAGCACAGCCCGAAACAGTTTCCGCAGTCGCCGCGCAGCTCGGCGAGGGCCCGGGGTTGATCTTGCATGCCCTCATCCTAGGCCGCCGCGGCGATAACGCCGGTGCGTCGATGGAGTGCCGCGCTCGCCGATGCCGCTCGAACTCGGCACCGTCCGGCCGACGTTGCGTCCGTGGACCGGGCCCGGCATCGACGCCCGTCGCGCGCTCGTCGCCGAGCGGGGCGGCGGCATGCCCTCGGCCGAGGACGGCGGTGAACTGGTGTGGCTCACGCGGTCCCTGCCGTGACGGGCCCGCGCGCAGGGCGCAACGGCCTCAGCCGCGGGGGAAGAGTTCGAACGCGACCGCCGGGCGGCCGCCGAACCGCTCGCCCGTCAGTACCTCGATGGAGGTGCGGTGTTCCAGCAGGGAGCGCACCGCGCGGTCGAGGCCGGCGGTGGCGTCCACCGCGTGCGAGATCCAGCGGTTGCCGGCGTCGCCCGCCGCGTCCAGGGTGGCCCGGCCGACCGCCACATGGTCCGGGGAGTTCCAGGCGACGCCGCCCCAGGTGTCCCGGTGGTTGAGGGTGATCACCAGCTCGGGCCGGTGGCGGCGGATCGCGGCGGCGATGTCGCGGCACAGCGCGGTGCCGTACTCGATCACGCCATCCGCGTGGTCCAGGAACTCGACCGCGGTGACACCGACGACCGCGGCACCGGCCCGCTGCTCGCGCTCGCGCAGCGGGCCGCACTTCTCCGGCTCCAGGGTGTCGACGCCGGCCTCGCCGCGGGTCGCGAGGACGTGGGCGACCTCGCGGCCCGCGTCGGTCCAGGCGGCGACGGCGGCGGGCTGGTGCGCGCGTCGCGCGTCACGCCTCGTCACGGGTGAGGGCGAGCAGCCGGTCCAGCACCCGGGGGCCGCCGGCGCGGACGCCGTCGTGCTCGAACTCGTCGGTGACCCAGGTGCGCAGTCCGCGGACGGCGCGGGCGGTGGCCAGGGAGTGCGCGGTGTCGACGTACATGTCGTCGTGGTACACGGCCGCCGCCACCGGCACCTCGTTGACGCTGAGACGCGCCGCGTCGTACAGGGGCGTCCAGTCGGTGCGGGCGGCGAGGATCTCGGCGGTCTCGCGCAGCGGGCGCAGCGCCGGGTCGCAGTCGAACATCCAGGGGTGAATCGATTCGCCGGTGAAGAGCAGCGGCCCGTCCCCGGCGAGCGTCTTCGCCGCGTCGAACTGCGGGAACTCGGCGCGCACCCGCTCGGCGGCCCAGGCGGTGGGCCGGGCGTCCTGGGCGTAGACCGCCTCGTGGACGAGCGCGTACAGCGGATGCCCGGCGTACGACAGCAGGCCCTGGACCTCCTCCTGGAAGGTGTCCGACAGGACGGTCCCGTTCGGGGTGCGGACGAAGGCGTCCTCCAGGAGGTAGTGCAGCCGGTGGCTGCCCTCGCTGCCGCCGAGGAGGATGCCGAGCGACTGGAAGGCCTCGGCGGTCAGGCGGTAGCCGTTCGGCAGGACGACGTCATGGGCGAGGAGGTGGTCGGCGATCCGGCGGGCCCGCTCGACGTCCTGCGGGTAGCGGGCGTAGTGCGCGGCGACCTTGCGCTCGATGCGCGGGTAGGCGGCCCGGTAGACGTCGTCGGCGTGCGCGTCCAGGGAGGGCAGTCCGCCGGTGACGACGGCGGCGGTCAGGGCCTCGGGAGCGGTGGAGAGATAGGTGACCGTGCAGAAGCCGCCGAAGCTCTGGCCGAGGACGGTCCAGGGGGCGCCGCCGGTCACCTCCCGGCGGATCAGCTCGCAGTCGCGGACGATCGAGTCGGCGCGGAAGTGCGTGAGGTGGTCGGCCTGTTCGGCGGGGCCGCCGCGCAGCGGGAGCGTCTGGCGGTTGGCGGGCGTGGAGTGCCCGGTACCGCGCTGGTCGAGCAGCAGGACCCGGAACTCCCTGAGCGCGCGGCCGAGCCAGGCGGCCTTGCCGACGAAACGGTTCGCGCCGAAGCCGGGGCCGCCCTGGAGGTAGACCAGCCATGGGAGGTCCTGGTGCGCCTTGTCCCCGGCGACGACCTCCCGGGCGAAGAGCTCGATCGTCTCCCCCGTGGGGTGGGCGTGGTCGAGCGGCACGGTGAAGCGGCGGTCGGTGAGGACGACGCCGGGCTGGCGGTAGCTGACGGACAACGGTGCTCCCGGGACGGAGATTTTTTCGGGCCGCGTCCCAGTTCAGCACATGTTCCTCCGCCGGGGAGCCCCCGGATCATGAAATCGTACTGAACGGCGGATCAGCGGGCGGCGAGCGAGGACCGCCGCACCACCGGTTCCGGCTGCAGGACGACCCCGCGGTGCTCGTGCGTCCGGACGCCCGTCCGCGCCTCGGTCTCCTCCGGCAGCACCTCCGCGGCGAGGGTCCCCATGGTGACGGCGGGCTGCCGTACGGAGGTCAGCGGGACTGCCGCCGCGGCGGCGGACTCGATGTCGTCGTGGCCGACGACGGCCAGGTCGTCGGGGACGCCGACACCGGCCGCGTACGTGGCCTGGAGCACGCCGAGGGCGAGCAGGTCGTTCGCGCGGAAGACGGCGGTCGGCCGGTCCGCGAGGCCGAGCAGGCGCGCCCCGGCGTCCCGGCCGGCGGCGACGTCGAGCCGTCCGGTGGGCAGCTCCCGCAGGTGCTCGGGTCCGAGGCCGGCCACCGACTCGACGTGGGCGAAACCGTCGCCGTGCGAGTCCGCGCACAGGTGCGGTCGGCCGCCGGCACAGATCACGTCGGCGGTACGAGCCCGGCGGGGACGCGGCGCGCCGGGCCGAGGCGGAGGCCCGGCTCGCCAGGGCGTGAGCGGGCCTCCCCGCGAGCGTGCCACCGCACTACCCTGCACTCGTCCGATGACCGACTCCGAGGAGCCGCGATGCGTGTCGCCCTGTTCCTGACCTGTGTCAACGACACGCTCTATCCGGACACCGGGCGCGCCGTGGTGAAACTGCTGACCAGACTGGGTGTCGAGGTCGACTTCCCGATGGCGCAGACCTGTTGCGGGCAGGCGCACTACAACACCGGTTACCGGCACGAGGCCGAGCCGCTGGCCCGGCAGTTCTCCGATGTCTTCGGGGAGTACGACGCGATCGTCACCCCGTCCGGGTCGTGCGGGGCGATGGTGCGGGAGCTGTACCCGCGGATGGGCGAGCGGGCCCGGGCCGAGGGGCGCGGCGACTCGCTCGCGGCCACGCTGGCCCCGGTGGTGCCCAAGACGTACGAGCTGACGGAGTTCCTGGTGGACGTGCTGGAGGTGACGGACGTCGGCGCGTACTACCCGCACCGGGTGACGTATCACCCGACCTGCCACGGGCTGCGGTCACTGGGGGTCGGCGAGCGGCCGCTGCGCCTGCTGCGGGCCGTCGAGGGCCTGGAGCTGGCCGAACTGCCGGGCGCGGACGAGTGCTGCGGCTTCGGCGGCACGTTCGCGCTGAAGAACCCCGACGTCTCGGCGGCGATGGGCGCGGACAAGGTGCGCAACGCCGAGTCGACGGGCGCCGAGGTGCTGTGCGCGGCCGACAACTCCTGTCTGATGCACATCGGCGGCACGATGGCACGGCTGCGCACGGGGATGCGGCCGGTGCACATCGCGGAGATCCTGGCGAGCACGAAGGAGGACCCGGCCGTATGAGTGGCACGTTCGTCGGGATGCCGGCGTTCCCCCGAGCCGCCCGGGAGGCGGTGCACGACGCGACGCTGCGGGGCAATCTGCGGCACGCCACGCACACCATCCGCGCCAAGCGCGCCAAGGCGGTCGCGGAGGTGGCGGACTGGGCTCGGCTGCGGGAGGCGGGCAAGCGGATCAAGGACCACACGCTGCGTCATCTCGACCGCTATCTGGAGCAGTTGGAGGCGTCGGTGACGGCGGCCGGCGGCACCGTGCACTGGGCGGCGGACGCGGATGAGGCCAACCGGATCGTGGCGGGCCTGGTGAAGGCGACCGGTGAGTCGGAGGTCGTCAAGGTCAAGTCGATGGCCACCCAGGAGATCGGGCTGAACGAGGCGCTGGAGGCGGAGGGCATCCGCGCCTACGAGACCGATCTCGCCGAGCTGATCGTGCAGTTGGGCAAGGACCGGCCCTCGCACATCCTCGTCCCGGCGATCCACCGCAACCGGGCCGAGATCCGGGACATCTTCCGCAGCGAGATGGGCGCGTGGGGCCGCCCCGCCCCGGACGGGCTGACGGACACGCCCGCCGAGCTGGCCGAGGCGGCCCGGCTGCATCTGCGGGAGAAGTTCCTGCGGGCGAAGGTGGGGATCTCCGGCGCGAACTTCATGGTGGCCGAGACCGGCACCCTGGTCGTCGTGGAGTCCGAGGGCAACGGGCGGATGTGCCTGACGCTGCCCGAGACGCTGATCTCGGTCGTCGGCATCGAGAAGATCGTGCCCACCTGGCGGGACCTCGAGGTGTTCCTGCAGACGCTCCCCCGCTCCTCCACCGCCGAGCGCATGAACCCGTACACGTCGATGTGGACCGGGACGACCGACGAGGACGGGCCGCGCTCCTTCCATCTGGTGCTGCTCGACAACGGGCGCACCGACACGCTCGCCGACGAGGTGGGGCGGCAGGCGCTGCGCTGCATCCGCTGCTCGGCCTGCCTGAACGTGTGCCCGGTGTACGAGCGGGCCGGCGGGCACGCCTACGGCTCGGTCTACCCGGGCCCGATCGGCGCCATCCTCAGCCCGCAGCTGCGCGGCACGGCCAGCGAGATCGACGCGTCGCTGCCCTACGCCTCGACGCTGTGCGGCGCCTGCTACGAGGTGTGCCCGGTCGCCATCGACATCCCCGAGGTGCTGGTGCATCTGCGGGAGCGGGTCGTCGAGGGCGGCCAGGTGACCTCGCGGGGCGACAAGGTGGTCCTCAAGCCCGCGAAGGGACACGCGGCGGAGCGCGCGGCGATGCGGGCGGCACGCTGGGCGTTCAGCCACCCGGGCGCCCTGCGCGCCGGCCAGCGGCTCGCCTCGCGCACCCGACGGCTGCATCCGCGGACGCTGCCCGGTCCCGGCCGGGCGTGGAGCGGGACCCGCGATCTGCCGGAGGTGCCCGCGGAGCCGTTCCGGGACTGGTGGCGGCGGACGAACGGCGGAAAGGACGGGGCGAAGTGAGCGCCAGGGAGCGGATTCTGGGCCGCGTGCGGCGGGCGCTGGCGGACGTGCCGCGCGAGGAGCCGCCGTACGAGGAGGCGGTGCCGCGCGACTATCTGCGCGAGCACGGACGGCGTGGCGTCGAGGAGACGGTGGACCTGCTGGCCGAGAACCTGGCGGACTACCGGGCGATCGTGCACCGGGCGGACGAGAGGGAACTGCCGGACCTCATCCGCCGGTTGCTGGACGAACGGGGGTCCGGGCAGGTGCTCGTACCGCCCGGGCTGCCGTCGGAGTGGCTGCCGGCGACCGGTCCCAGCCGTGTCGAGGACCTGGCCGGGAGCACGCCGCACGAGCTGGACCGGGTGGGGAGCGTGGTCACCGGGTGCGCGGTCGCCGTCGCCGAGACGGGCACGATCGTCCTGGACGGCTCTCCCGACCAGGGCCGCCGCCGCATCACCCTCGTCCCCGACCATCACATCTGTGTCGTCCGCGTCCCGGAGCAGGTCGTGTCGTCCGTCCCGCAGGCGCTCGCGCGGCTCGACCCGGTGCGTCCCCTGACGTGGATCTCCGGTCCTTCGGCGACCAGCGACATCGAACTCGACCGGGTGGAGGGGGTGCACGGTCCGCGCACCCTGGAGGTGGTGCTGCTGGGCTGAGGCCCGCCGGTCCGTCAGGCCAGGCCGGAGGCGTCGAGGAGCAGCGTCACCGTGTCCGTGGTCAGCCCGTCCAGGGTCTCGACGCGGGCCCCCGCCCGGGCGTTGGCTCCGTCGAAGACCAGCATGAGCTGCCGGGACAGCAGCTCCGGGTCGCGGGCGCCGCCCTGGTCGGCCAGGGCGCGGAAGTAGTCCCTCATCCAGTCCTTGGCGCCCCGGGCGACCACGCTGGCCGGGTGCTCGGGGTCCTTCAGCTCGACCAGCGCGGCGAGGTAGGGGCAGCCCTGGTAAGTGGGCTGAGCCGCGCTCTTCTCCAGGTGCTCGAACACGTGCAGGATGCGCTCGCGCGGGGTGCCGGGCTCCTGCTCGGGGAGGATCAGCTGGGCCTCGTACGCGGGGAGCCGGCGCTCCAGGCTGGCCGCCAAAACCTCGTCCTTGGAGGCGAAGAGCTGGTACATGGACCGCTTCGAGACCCCGGCGGTGCGGCAGAGCGCCTCGACGCCGATGGAGACGCCGTCGCGGTAGAAGAGCTCGGACGCCGCGTCGAGGAGCCGGTCCCGGGTGGACGCCTTGTCTGATGTGGCCATACCCGCGAGGGTACCGCGCGGACGACCGCGAGGAAACCGATCGGTGTACCGTCTTCCGGTGCCGGGAACGCGCGTGGCATCATCCACTGAACAAGCGCTTGGACAGCTCCCCTCGGAGGCCCCCGTTGTTCACTTCCGTCGACGACGTCTCCGCGCGTCTGGCCGCGAACGGCTACCTCGCCTCGCCCGCCGTCGCCACGACCGTCTTCCTCGCCGACCGGCTCGGCAAGCCCCTGCTGGTCGAGGGCCCGGCCGGGGTGGGCAAGACGGAGCTCGCCAAGGCCGTCGCCGAGGTGACGGAGGCCCGGCTGGTCCGGCTCCAGTGCTACGAGGGGGTCGACGAGTCCCGGGCGCTGTACGAGTGGAACCACGCCAAGCAGCTGCTGCGCATCAGCGCGGGCCGCGACGAGACGTGGGACGAGACGCGCACGGACATCTTCAGCGAGGAGTTCCTGCTCACCCGCCCGCTGCTGACGGCCATCCGGGGCGACGACCCGAAGGTGCTGCTGATCGACGAGACCGACAAGGCCGACGTCGAGGTGGAGGGCCTGCTGCTGGAGGTGCTCAGCGACTTCCAGGTGACCGTCCCGGAGCTCGGCACCATCGCCGCGACCCGCCGGCCCTTCGTGGTCCTCACCTCCAACGCCAGCCGGGAGCTGTCCGAGGCCCTGCGCCGCCGCTGCCTGTTCCTGCACATCGGCTTCCCGGACGAGGAGCTGGAGCGCCGGATCGTCCGGCTGAAGGTGCCGGGGCTCGACGAGGCGCTGGCCCGCTCGGTCGTCCGGGTCGTCGGCGCGCTGCGGGCCATGGACCTGCGCAAGGTGCCGTCGGTCGCCGAGACCATCGACTGGGCGCGCACGCTGCTCGCCCTCGGCGCGGGCACGCTGGACGAGGCGGTCGTGCGGGCCACCCTCGGGGTGCTGCTCAAGCACCAGGACGACGTGCTCAAGGCGACCGCCAAGCTCGACCTGGACGCCCTGTGACCACGCCCGCGGGGGTGGCCGAGCGGTTGACGTCCCTGGTGGGGGCGTTGCGGGCGCACGGCGTGCGGATCGGCACGGGCGAGAGCGTGGACGCCGCCCGGGCCGTGGAGGCGCTCGGCCTGGCGGACCGGGAGCTGCTGCGGGAGGGCCTGGCCGCGACCCTGCTGCACGGCACCGGGCAGCGGCAGGTGTTCGACCCGGTCTTCGACCTGTACTTCCCGCGCGGGGTCGGGGGCCCGGAGCAGCCGGCGGTGGGCCGCGAGGACCTGCGGGAGCGGCTGGCGGCCGCCCTCGCCGCCGACGACCGTGCGCTGATGCTGCGGCTCGCCGCCGAGGCGGTCGACGGGTTCGGCGGCTACGGTTCGGCGCCGGAGTCGGACGGCTGGTCGTCGTACCAGACGCTGGAGCGGGTGCGTCCGCAGACGCTGATGGCGCGTGTCCGCGACGACGTGCGGGCGCGGGGCGGCGCTCCGGGGTTCACCGACCGGCTCCTGGAGGACGAGGTGCGGCGCCGTATCGACGCCTTCCGGGCGATGGTGGCCGCCGAGGCGCGGCGCCGGGTGGCCGAGCGGCGCGGCCGGGACGAGATCGCGCGGCGGGCGGTGCGGCCGACCGCGGACCGGGTCGACTTCCTGTTCGCCGGCCGCACCCAGCTGGCAGAACTGCGGCGGACGGTGCAGCCGCTGGCCCGCAAGCTCGCGACGCGGCTGGCCGCCCGGCGCCGGCGGGCCTCCCGGGGCAGCATCGATCTGCGCAGGACCCTGCGGGGTTCGCTGTCCACGGGCGGGGTGCCGATGCGTCCGGTGCTGCGCCGGCGCCGGCCCGCACGGCCCGAACTGGTGCTGCTGTGCGACGTGTCGGGCTCGGTGTCGGGATTCTCGGACTTCACGATGCTGCTCGTGCAGGCGTTGCACGACCAGTTCTCCAAGGTGCGGGTGTTCGCCTTCGTCAACCGGGTCGACGAGGTGACCGGGCTCCTGGAACACGGGACCGCCGACCCGGAGGGGCTGGGCGCGCGCATCCAGGGCGAGGCGGGCGTCACCGGCTACCACGGCAGCAGCGACTACGGCATGGCGCTGGGCGAGTTCGACGAGCGGTACGAGGAGGCGGTGGGCCCGCGGACCACCGTGTTCGTCCTCGGTGACGCCCGGACGAACATGAGCGACCCGAACCTGCCGGCCGTGCGCCGGATCGCACGCCGGGCGCGCCGCGTGTACTGGCTCAACCCCGAGCAGCGGTCCCGCTGGGGCACCGGCGACTCCGCCGCCCCGGCCTACGCCGAACTGGTGGAGATGCACGAGTGCCGGACCGCCCGGCAGCTCAGCGCCCTGGTGGGGTGCCTGCTGCCGGTGTGATCAGGCGGCGAACCGCGCGTAGAGCGCGGTCGGGTCGGCGGCGAGCCCGGCCTTGACCTGGCGGGAGATGTCGTCGGCCAGCACCTCGAAGGCGTTCGTCTCGATCCCGTCGAGCGCCTGCGCGGCGACGCTGTCGGCGGTGACCTTGGGCGCGTCGATGTGGGCGGTCAGATCGGTGTCGACGTAGCCGACGTGCAGACCGGTGACCTCGATGCCGCGCCCGCGCAGGTCGAGCCGGAGCGAGTTGGTCAGTGACCACAGGGCGGCCTTGGAGGCGCTGTAGGAGTTGGCGAGGCCGATCCACGACAGCACGGAGTGGACGTTGAGGATGTGGCCGCCGCCGTTGCGCTCGATGACGGGGACGAAGGCGCGGGTGACCTGGAGCGGCCCGTAGAAGTTGGTCTCGAACTCGCGCCGGACGTCCTCGACGGGAGCGTCCAGGAACTTGGCGTTCACGGACGCGCCCGCGTTGTTGACGAGCAGGGTGACGTCCTGCGCCCGCTCGGCGGCGGCGGCGACGGACGCGGGGTCGGTCACCTCCAGGGCCAGCGGCACGGCGTCGGGGTGCGTGACAGTGCGCGGATCCCGGGCGGTGGCGTACACCTTCTTCGCGCCGCGCTCGTACAGGGCGGCGACCAGGGCCCGGCCGATGCCGCGGCTGCCTCCGGTGACCAGGGCGACGGATCCTTCGATGGCGGTCATGGCTCTCTCCTCGGAGCAGGGGTGCGGGTCGCGCCGACCCACGAGGAAACCGATCGGTTTCCTCTCCTGCCAGCGTAAACCGATCGGTTTTCCGAGGCAAGCGCGGGAGGTCCGTGCCCTGCCACGGGCCGCCGGGACCCGGGGAGAAATCAGGGTGCGGCCCGGATGGTCAGGTCCGGTGGGCTTTCCTACGCTCGGCGTGAGTGGAGGGGGATCCCATGAAGGCAGTGGTCCAGGACCGGTACGGCCCGGCGGACACCCTGGAGTTCACGGACGTCGAGCGGCCGGTGCCGGGCGCCGGTGAGGTGCTGGTGCGGGTGCGGGCCGCGTCCGTCAACGCCTACGACTGGCACTTCATGCGCGGTGACCCGCTGATCGGGCGCGGCACGATGGGCTGGCGCCGGCCCAGGACCCGCATCCGGGGCCGGGACCTCGCCGGCGTGGTGGAGACGGTGGGCGCCGGGGTCACGGGCCTCGAGCCCGGCGACGAGGTGTACGGCGAGGCCGACGGCACCTTCGCGGAGTTCGTGTGCGCCCGGGCCGACGAGATCGGTCCGAAACCGGCCGGGCTCACCTTCGAGCAGGCGGCGGCCATGCCGCTGGCGGGGAACACCGCGCTGATGGCCCTGCGGGACACCGCCCGCGTCCAGGCGGGCCGGACCCTGCTGGTGAACGGCGCCTCGGGCGGCGTCGGCACCTTCGCCGTCCAGCTCGGCAAGGCGTACGGCGCCGAGGTGACCGCGGTGTGCAGCGCGCGCAACGCCGACCTGGTCCGCTCACTGGGCGCCGACCACGTCGTCGACCGCGCCCAGGAGGACTTCGCCCGGCGCGCCGAGCGCTGGGACGTGGTGCTGGACCTCGTGGGCAACCGCTCGCTCGGGGACCTCCGGCGCGCCCTCGCGCCCACCGGCACCCTCGTCCTGTCCGGCGGAGGAGTCTACGAGGGCGGCAGCGTCGTCGGGCCGATGGCGCTGTTCCTCCGACGGCAGATGGCGGCGCCCTTCGCACGCGGGCAGCGGCTGCTCGCCGTCGCCGCCCGGCAGAGCCGCGCCAACCTCGCGGCCCTGCGGGAACTGGCCGAGTCGGGGAGGATCGCCCCGGTCGTCGAGCGGACCTACGAACTGGGCGAAGCAGCCGAGGCGATCCGGTATCTGGAGGTCGAGCACGCGCGCGCCAAGGTCGTCATCACCGTCTGACGGACCGGAACGCGCCGCGCCCGCCTACGTCTCGGCGAGCTCCCGGGCCGTCTGCCCCTGGAAGCCGTACACGACGACCTGCTCGTCGCCGGCGACCCGGGCGTCGTGGCCCGGCCCTCTGCGATCCCGTCGTCCGGCCGGTCACTGGGGTCCACGGGCGGGACTCAGCGCCCCGGGCCGCACAACTCGGCGAACCGTCCGGCGTCCACGTTGCCGCCCGAGACGATCACGCCGACCCGGCGCGGGAGCGGTCCGGTCCGGCCGGTGAGGAGGGCGGCGAGCGGGGTGGCGCCGCTCGGCTCGACCACGATCTTCAGGCGCTCGAAGGCGAACCGCATCGCGTCGCGGATCTCGTCGTCGCCGACCAGCACGATGTCGTCGACGAGCCGCCGGTTCACCGAGAAGGTCAGCTCCCCCGGCGTGTGCACGGCCTGCCCGTCGGCGATGGTGCGGGGCACCGGGACGCTGACGCGCCGCCCCTCGGCGAGCGACCGCCGGGTGTCGTCCCCGGCCTCCGGCTCGACCCCGGTCATACGGATGCCCGGGTACTGGGCCTTGGCCGCCGTGGCGCTGCCGGCCATCAGCCCGCCGCCGCCGACCGGCACCACCAGCATGCCCAGCTCCCCCACCTCCTCGAGGAGTTCGAGAGCGGCGGTGCCCTGCCCGGCCATGATGTGCGGGTGCTCGTACGGCGGGATCACGGTCAGGCCCCGCTCGGCGGCCAGCGCCTCGGTGATCGCCACCCGGTCGCCGGTGTAGCGGTCGTAGGTGACGACCTCGGCGCCGTAGCCCTCGGTCGCGGCCCGCTTCGAGGGCGGGGCGTCCTCGGGCATGACGATCACCGCGGTGGTCCCGAGCTCGCGGGCGGCGAGCGCGACGGCCTGGGCGTGGTTCCCGGACGAGTAGGCGGCGATGCCCCGGGCGAGCTGCCCGGGACTGAGCCGGGACGCCGCGTTGTAGGCGCCGCGGAACTTGAAGGCCCCGGCCCGCTGGAGGTTCTCGCACTTCAGGAGAACCTCGGCGCCGACGCGTTCGTCGAGGACGCGTGAGCGCAGCACCGGGGTTCGGTGGGCGACGCCCGCGAGGCGCGCGGCCGCGTCACGGACGTCGTCCAGGGTGACCGTCGGGGTGGTGGTCGTCACGCGTGTCCTCCAGGGGGTGCGGTCGGTCGTGCCCGCCGCCCCCGACCCTACGGCCGTTCCTCCACCAGTTGAGGGCCGTTGTTCCGGACGCTGTTCACCGCCGTGGAGACGGGGCGGGCGGCGAGCCGGCCCTCCGCCGGCTGGACCAGCAGGGCACGCAGGTCGTCCGTGGACTCGTGCCGCGGGTCGAGCCAGGCGTCGTAGTGGTCGGGCGGGAGGGCCAGCGGCATACGGGGGTGGACGCGCCCGGCGGCGTCGGTGGCGTCGGTGGTGATGATGGTGCAGCTCAGCAGCCAGGCGGCCGGGTCGTCGTCGTCCTTGACGGCCGGGTCGCGCCAGAACTCGTACAGTCCCGCGAGGGCCAGGACGCTCCCGTCCTCCGGGTGGATGTAGTAGGGCTGTTTGCGGACCTTCCCCGACGCGTCGTCCCGGACCTGGTCCCACTCGTAGAAGCCGTCCGCGGGGATCAGACAGCGGCGTTTGACGAACGCGCGCCGGAAGGCGGGCTTCTCGTGGACGGTCTCCACGCGCGCGTTGATGAGCCGGGCGCCCGCCTTCACGTCCTTCGCCCAGGACGGCACCAGGCCCCAGCGCAGCGGCCGCAGCACGCGCGCCGCCGGGGCGTCCTCGCCGGCCCCGCGCGGCCGGCGTTCCAGGACCGCCCACACGTCGTCGGTCGGGGCCACGTTCCAGCTGGGTTCCAGGGCCTCCTCCGGGTGCCACTCGGCCACCTGGAACAGCTGTGCCAGGTCCTGGGGGCTGCGGGTGGAGGCGTAACGGCCGCACATGGGGCCACTGTGCCACGGGCCCGGCACCCGGTCCTGATTTCCGGTGCCATGCGGGAGCTGGACCTGTCCGCGGTCGTGGAGGGCCGGCGTCCGCCCTGACCCTCCTGACCGCGGGTCAGCCGCGCAGCGTGCGCGACGGGCTGGTGCCGTACACGTCCCGGTAGAGGGAGGCGAAACGTCCCGGGTGCGGGAAGCCCCAGCGGGCGGCGATGGCACCCACCGACGTCTCGTCACCCGGTCCGGCCGCCAGCAGCTCGCGGTGGGCGTGGCTGAGCCGGACCTGCCGCACATAGCCGAGCGGCGTGGTGTCCAGGTGCCGGCGGAACGCGTACTGCAGCGTCCGAATGATGACGTGGGCGGCGGCCGCGATGTCGGCGACGGAGATCGGCTCGTGCGCGTGGTCGTCCACGAAGGCGATGGCGCGCCGGAGGGTCGCCGAGTGGGCGTCGGTGCGGTCCTGGGCGGTGGGGTCGGTGCGCGCGTTGCTCGGGAAGGCCGCCAGGACGTTGGCGGCGAGCAGCTGGGTGCCGGCCGACACGACCAGGGGCTCGGCGGCGGCGTCCGGGTCCCCCAGCACGTGGTCGCGCAGATAGACGATCGTGCGCTTCAGCCGCTCGGCGGCGGCCGGGGTGTGCGGCCGGTGCCCGGTGAGCCGGACGGGCTCCAGCAGCGTCTTCCCGGAGCCGGCGGCGACCTGGTCGAGCAGGCCGGGGTCGAGCATGGTGATGTTGTAGCGGGCCTTGTCGATCCGGCCCGCGTACGGCAGGTCCGGCGGCGCGAACATCACCACGTCACCGGGGCCGAAGTAGTCCCGGACGCCCTGGAAGACGTGGTCGCGGACGGTGCCCTCGTGGACGACGCACAGGCAGATCCGGCCGAGCGGGGCCACCGAGTACGTCATCTCGAAGTCGAGGTCGAGCTCGTCCACGCTCACCGACGCGCCGGCGTCGCGGTGGATGCGCGCCCTGCTGGACTCGGGGGTGCTGCTGCCGATGCTCATCCGGGCGTAGGCGCGGCAGAGGAACTCCTCGGTCGCCTCGAGGTCATCACTGTCGAAGGTCAGCGAACCCATGGGAACCTCCTGCCCCGAATCGACGCGGTCACCGGTCCGAGTGGCGAGTTGCTCCGACTTCGAAGCATTCGCATTTCGTTTTCCGTACAGCCGTCACCGCGACGATTCGTTCAGCGCACCCTCTTCGGCGCCGATCGGGGGCAGCGTGTCAGTAAAGGCACGACTGACCTTCCGGAGAGCCATTTCGCCATGTCGGAGCAGGTGGAGAGCGATGAGACGATCGCGGCGCTGCGGGCAGAGGTAGCGCAGCTCCAGCACGCCGTCTTCTCGCACGCGATCGTGGACCAGGCGATCGGCGTGGTGGTCGCCTACGGCGGGGTGCGCCCCGACACGGCCTGGGACGTCCTCAAGGAGATCTCCCAGCACACCAACACCAAGCTGCGGGAGGTGGCCGAGCACGTGGTGCGCTGGCCGCACGAGGGGCAGCTTCCCAAGGACCTGCGCGGTGCTCTGACGACCGCGGTGGCACGGGTGAATGCGCGCCAAGGGGCCGAGCAGCCGACCAGCTCCTGACCGGTCAGCCGCCGGGGTCACGGGCGGCGCCAGGAGTCGTCCGGCAGATGCGAGCCGGCCTGCGGGCCCATGCGCAGCATGCCGCCGTCGACCGCCCACGAGGCACCCGTGACATAGGACGCGTCCGGGCCGGCGAGGAACGCGATCACGGCCGCGACCTCCCGGGCGTCGCCGGGCCGGCCGAGCGGGACGCCCGGCCTGCGCTCACCGGAGACGTCGGTGTCGGTCTGGCCGGTCATCGGGGTGGCGATCTCGCCGGGCGCGACCGCGTTCACCGTGATCCCGTGCTCGGCCAGCTCCAGCGCCATCACCTGGGTGAGCAGTCCCAGCCCCGCCTTGGCCGCGCAGTACGGAGCCGCGCCCACCCGCGGCTGGTGCTCGTGGACGCTCGTGACGTTGACGATCCGGCCGCCGCTCCCCTGCCGGATCATGCGACGGGCGGCCCGTTGACCGCACAGGAAGGGCCCCACCAGGTCGACGTCGAGGACGTCGCGGACCGTGTCGAGGTCCAGCTCCAGGAACGGGGTCATGGTGCCCGTCCCGGCGTTGTTGACCAGTACGTCGATCCGGCCGAGCGCGTCGGCCAGCCGGTCGACGGCGTCGGCGGCGCCGGGCAGCCGGGTGAGGTCCAGCTGCTCGACCGCGGCCCGGCGCCCGAGGGCCCGGACCTCGTCGGCCGTGCGCAGCGCCCCTTCTCGGTCGGTGTGCCAGGTGATGCCGATGTCCATGCCGGACTGCGCGAGGCGTACGGCGGTGGCCCGCCCGATCCCGGAGTCGGAACCGGTGATCACCGCCACCGGGGCGGCGGCGTCGTCCGAGCTGTCGTCGTGCTGCGATCCCATCGGAACTCCACGTGTCGCGTCCTGCGCCGGGCCGGTGCGCGGCCGGCGTCCGAAGGGGACTTCGCGTACCCCGCCCCGCCCGGGCCATACCGGGCGCCCGAGTGGTCACCGGGCCGCGTTTTCGGTGGGGACCGGCGGGCACCCGGCCCGCATGCATCTGAGTAGCGCCCCGATCGCGGACAGCTCACTGGCCCTGCTGGCCAAGGGATACACCTGGCTCCCGGACCGCCGGCGCCGCACCGCGCGCTCCCTCGTACGCGCGCGGGTGATGGGCCGGCACACGGTCGCCCTGCGGGGGCCGGAGGCGGTGCGGTTCTTCTACGACGAACGGCACGTGGCCCGCCGTCCGGCGCTGCCCGGCCCGGTGCTGAGCACCCTGTTCGGCCACGGCGCCGTGCACACCCTGGACGGCGCGGAGCACCGGGCCCGCAAGGGCATGTTCCTGGACCTGCTCACCGGACGCGACGCCGTCGCCGGTGTGGTGGAGAGCGTCGGCGCGGCCTGGGACGAGGCGGTGCCCACCTGGTGCGCCCGGCCGTCCGTGGTCCTGTTCGACGAGGCGAGCCGGGTGCTCACCCGAGGCGTCTGCCGGTGGGCCGGCATCCCGGTGGACGACGTGGACGGCGTGGCCCGTGACCTGGTCGCCATGGTCGACGGGTTCGCCATGCCCGGCCCTCGGCACTGGCGGGCCCGGCGGGCGCGGTCCCGCAGCGAGGCCTGGCTGTGCCGCCTCGTGGAGGACGTGCGCGCGGGCACCGCGACCGCGCCGGAGGGGTCGGCACTGGACGTGGTCGTCCGGCACCGGGACGCCGACGGCCGCCCGCTCGACCCGCACACGGCCGCGGTCGAGCTGCTCAACGTCATCCGGCCGACCGCCGCGGTCACCTGGTTCGTCACGTACGCCGGACACGCGCTGCACCACCGGCCGGAGATCCGGGAGCGGCTGGCGCAGGACGATCCGGCGTACGCCGTGGCGTTCGCCCACGAGCTGCGGCGCTTCTACCCGTTCGCCCCGTTCGTGGGCGGCCGGGCCACCACCGACCTGGAGTGGGAGGGCGAGCCGATCCCGGCCGGGACCCTGATCCTGCTCGACCTGTTCGGCCAGAACCACGACCCGGACCTGTGGAGCGACCCGTACACCTTCGCCCCGGAGCGGTTCGTGGGCCGGGCGCCCGGACGCGACGAGCTGGTGCCGCAGGGCGGCAGCGACCGGACCGCGGGCCACCGGTGCCCCGGGGAGGACATCACGGTGGCGCTGCTGTCGGTCCTCGGACCGCGGCTGGCCCGGCTGGAGTACCGGGTGCCCGCACAGGACCTGCGGATCCCGCTCAACCGGCTGCCGTCCCGGGTCCGCAGCGGCCTGGTCCTGGAAGCCGTCCGCGCGCCGGTGCCGGCGCCCAGCGCGGTGCCGGCGTGAGGCGCCGGGAGGACACCTCCTGAAGCCTGCTGGGCATCCACCTCGACGACCACGTGGCGCGGTGCTCGTCCGACGGCCCGCGCACACCTTGTACGGCCCCGTACGGGGACGCACAGCCGCCTCATCAGGGAGCAGCGCGGCCCAGGTCCCGGCGAGCCCTCGCCGTGACCGCTTCCGGGGCCGCCGCGCGTTCCGTGGGGGAACCGCGGCGCCGCCGGATCGGCCCGGCGCTCACACCGGTGCCGGTGCCGTCCCCGCCGTCACCCTGACCCGCTGCCCGTGCCGGCAGGGCACCAGGCGGTCGGAGAGGCCCAGGGACGCTACCTCGTCCAGGAACGCGCTCAGCGGGGAGCGCAGCACCGTGTAGTCGTCGTAGTGCACCGGCAGGACGCGGCGGGGATCGAGGCGGCGGGCCAGTTCGGCGCCCTGGGCACCGTCCATGGTCACCACGAAGCCGCCCGGCAGCGTGGTGCCGCCCAGGTGCAGGACGGCGAGGTCGGCGGCCGGGAAATGCCGGGTGATCTCGTCCAGGCCCTCGTACACGAGGGTGTCGCCGGAGAGGTACAGCCGCAGGCGGACGGGGCCGCCTGCGGACCCGAACTCCAGCATGCTGCCCATCACCGGGGGCAGCAGCGCCCGCAGAGCGGGGTTGCCCGCGTGCCGGCCCGGCAGCGCCGTGATCCTGACCCGCTCGCGGCCGTTGCCCAGGGTGAGCCCGCGCCAGGTCCGCACCCCCGCCGTGCGGGGGAAGCGGTGCAGGACCCGCAGGCGGCGGGCGGCGTGCGGTGTGGTGACCACCGGCACGGTGTGGTCCAGGTAGCGGCTCGCGCGCCGGTCCCAGTGGTCGCCGTGCAGATGGGAGAGCACGATTCCGTCCAGCCGGGGCAGTTCGCCGACGTCGAGCGCGGGCTCGGTCAGCCGCCGGCTCCACAGCCCGTACCCGAGGTGGGCGTACTGGCCGCGGTGCAGGAAGTTCGGATCGGTGAGCAGGGTGAGCCCGCCGAAGCGGATCACCAGGGTCGCGTTGCCGACGAAGTGCAGGTCGACCGCGTCGTCGGTGGTGTCGTCGCTGACCGGCGTCATGACCGTCCCGTCCGGCGGGGCCCGGAGGCCGCCCCGCCTCGGCAGGCGTTCCCGAGTCCTCCGGACCCCCCGCAGTACCCCCGGCCGGCACTGATCACTACCCGCTGCGGCGGGTGGCCCCGGTCAGCCGCCCGGCGGTCGGGGCAGGGCGGTGTGCCGGCGTCCGTGCCACCCGCCGTGCGCGGCCCCGTCACCGGAGGCGGAGACGTACAGCGCGCCGTGCGTCACCGGGGCATCCTTCTCCTCGACCCGCTCCGGCGTGCGCGGCCTCACGGGTACCCCCGTCGCCCGGCGCGTGACCGGATCCGGTGCCGGGCGCGCGGCGGCCGGTTTCCCGTGCGGGAACCGCGGCACTCGGTACGTGGTGGGCGTGCGCCCGACGGCGGCGGGCCCGCCACCGTGGAGACAGCGACTCCGGCGACGGGGCGGAACAGAGAGCGACCGATGACGACGATCGGTGTGGAAGAGGAGTACCTGCTGCTCGACCCGGTCACGGGTCTGCCCGTGCCCGCGTCCGACAAGGTCCGCGCGGCGGCGGGCCTCGCGCCCTCCGTGGGCGACGAGGAGGTGCAGAGCGAGCTGTTGCAGGCGCAGGTCGAGGTGGCCACCCCGGTGTGCGAGACGCTGGAGGAGGCGGGTGGGCATCTGCTGCGGCTGCGGCTCGCCGTCGGAGCGGCGGCCGAACGGCACGGCTGCCGGCTCGCGCCGTGCGGGACGTCGCCGCTGCGGCACGGCCGGCCGGTGGCCGTCACCGACAAGGCCCGCTACCGGGCCATGCGCTCACAGGCCCCGCAGCTGGTGGCGGAGCAGCTGGTCAACGGCATGCACGTCCATGTGGCCGTCCCCGGCCGCGAGGAGGGCGTGCAGGTGATGAACCGGCTGCTGGTGTGGCTGCCCACACTGACGGCCATGGCGGCGAACTCCCCGCTGTGGGACGGCCGCGACACGGGATTCGCCAGCTGGCGCACGGTGGTCTTCAGCCGCTGGCCGGTCAGCGGGATGCCGCCGTACTTCGCGGACGTGGCCGACTACGACCGGCGGGTGCAGCGGCTGCTGAAGAGCGGTCTGATCGCGGACATCGGCCAGCTGTACTGGGTGGTGCGCCTGTCGGCCCGCTATCCGACGATCGAGGTGCGCTGCCTGGACGTGCAGCTGCGCCCGGACGACGCCGTGATGTTCGCCGGTCTGGTCCGGGCCGTCGTCCGTACCGAGCTGGAGTCGGTCGAGGCCGGGGCGCCCGCGCCCGACGTCGCGCCCGAGCTGCTGCGGGCCGCGCTGTGGCACGCCTCACGGCACGGTCTGAGCGGCACGCTCGTCGATCCCCACGGCGAGTCCCGGCGGGCCGGTGACGTGCTGTACCAGCTCCTGCGGCATGTCTCGCCGGCCCTGGAGGAGGCCGGGGACACCCGGCTGGTGTCGGGCCTGGTCCACCGGCTCCTGCAGGACGGGACCGGTGCCGACCGGCAGCGCGCCGCGCTGGCCGAGGGGGGTCTGCGAGCGGTGACGCAGCTGATCGTCGGATGAGCGGGGCAGCGCGGCGGCGCCGACTGCGCTTCGACGGCTGGATCGCCGGTCTGGGCACCACCTCGGGCGTGCGGGTCGTGGTCGGGCACTGGCCGGCTTCGCCGTTCGGGCCGTTCTCCGACGTCATGCTCGAACGGGCCGACGGGGAGCGGCTGCTGCTGGCACCCACACCGGAGACGGCCGACTTCATCGGGTCGACCTACACATTCGACACCGTGCGGATCGTCCCGGTCGACGTGACGGTCGCGGGCCGGGTGTGGACGGTCACCGCGGGGCCGTTGCGGCTCCGCTTCGCCACCGGCCGCCGGACCGTGCTGGGACTGCTCCTGCGCGCGGTCCCGGCGCCACTGGCCCGCCGTCCCGTCTGGAGCGCCCTGACGGACCGTCCGGCCCGGCTGCTCATGCCTGGTGTGCGGACCCGGGGCAGCGCCGGGGGCGGACGCCGCGAGTGGTACGGCGCACGGGACCTGCGCCCGGTGACGTCGCTGTCGGCGACCTTCGAGGCCCGCGACCTGGGCGCGTCGGCGCCCGTGGAGCCGCCGGTGCGCTTCGGGTTCGGTTCGGTGCCGCGCCGGCCCGCCGTCACCCGCGTCACGACCACGGTGGAGCTGGGCGCCGGGTGAGGCGTCGCGGTCCGCATCTCCTCGCCGCCGCCAGGGCGGACCGGGCAGCGCGGCGAGCAGGAGGACGGACTGCCGCACCGGGTGCCCCCGGCTCGGAGGAGAGCCTGTCGCCGAAGGGCCGTCAGGGCACACGCAGCACGGCGGGCGCGCCGCGCGAGATACGGCACCTCCCACGGTGACCGTCCCCGCGACACGCCGGTGGCCCCCCGGACGAATGGTTGATTGGGCCGTTCGACGCAGAAACGGCCGTCGCCGGGCCGTGCGAACGGGCGGACGGGACTAGGTTCCGCAAAGCTGGTGACCTGCCCCAGCGCGAGCCCCGAGGCCCTCCGCCCGTCAACGCCTGTGCCGATTGCGAGATCTGATGGCGATCCAGACCGAACCCGTGTCCCCCGTGCCCGCGGTGGAACGCCGCAGCAGAGGGGAGGTGATCATCACCTGGCTCACCACGACGGACCACAAGAAGATCGGTCACCTCTACCTGATCACGTCGTTCGCGTTCTTCCTCTTCGGTGGGTTGCTGGCCATGCTGATCCGGGCGGAGCTGGCCCGGCCCGGACTGCAGATCATGTCCAGCGAGCAGTACAACCAGTCGTTCACCATGCACGGCACGATCATGCTGCTGCTGTTCGCGACGCCGACGTTCGCCGGATTCGCCAACGCCATCATGCCGTTGCAGATCGGCTCCCCGGACGTGGCGTTCCCGCGGCTGAACATGTTCTCGTACTGGCTGTTCGCGCTCGGCGGGCTGATCGCGTTGGCGGGCTTCCTCACGCCCGACGGCGCGGCCGACTTCGGCTGGACGGCCTACACCCCGCTCAGCGGAGGCGAGCGCACCACGCACGTGGGCGGCGACCTGTGGATCATGGGCCTGGCCCTGTCCGGCTTCGGCACGATCCTCGGCGCGGTCAACTTCATCACCACCATCATCTGCATGCGCGCGCCGGGCATGACCATGTTCCGGATGCCGATCTTCACCTGGAACGTGCTGCTCACCTCGGTCCTGGTGCTGCTCGCCTTCCCCGTCCTCGCCGCCGCGCTGCTGGTGCTGGAGGCGGACCGGAAGTTCGGTGCGCACGTCTTCGACCCGGAGAACGGCGGCGCCATCCTGTGGCAGCACCTCTTCTGGTTCTTCGGGCATCCCGAGGTCTACATCATCGCGTTGCCGTTCTTCGGCGTGGTCACGGAGATCTTCCCGGTGTTCTCCCGCAAGCCGGTCTTCGGCTACATGGGTCTGGTGGGCGCGACCATCGCCATCACCGGTCTGTCCTTGACCGTGTGGGCCCACCACATGTTCGCCACGGGTGCCGTCCTGCTGCCGTTCTTCTCGTTCATGAGCTTCCTCATCGCCGTGCCCACCGGGGTGAAGTTCTTCAACTGGATCGGCACCCTGTGGAACGGCTCGCTCTCCTTCGAACCACCCATGCTGTGGGCGGTGGGCTTCCTGGTGACCTTCCTCTTCGGCGGGCTGACCGGCGTCCTGCTCGCCTCGCCTCCGCTGGACTTCCACGTCACCGACTCCTACTTCGTGGTCGCCCACTTCCACTACGTCGTCTTCGGCACGGTCGTCTTCGCGATGTTCGCCGGGTTCAGCTTCTGGTGGCCCAAGATGACCGGCACGATGCTCGACGCACGACTGGAGAAGATCCACTTCTGGACGCTGTTCGTCGGCTTCCACACGACGTTCCTGGTGCAGCACTGGCTCGGCGCGGAGGGCATGCCCCGCCGCTACGCCGACTACCTCGCCGCCGACGGCTTCACCGCCCTGAACACCGTGTCGACCATCGGCGCGTTCCTCCTCGGTCTGTCCACCCTGCCGTTCCTGTACAACGTGTGGAAGACGGCCCACACGGGCAAGCGGATCGAGGTCGACGACCCCTGGGGGTACGGGCGTTCGCTGGAGTGGGCCACGTCCTGCCCGCCGCCCCGGCACAACTTCACGACGCTGCCTCGCATCCGCTCCGAGTCCCCCGCCTTCGACCTGCACCACCCGGCCGTGGCCGCGCTCGACGAGAAGGAGTACGCCGGCAAGCGCGATGTGCTCGACGCCGAGGGCCACGAGGGTTCGCAGCAGTGAGCAACGGCCGCAACGACGCGCCCGCAGGCGAGGTGGACGGTACCGTCGCCGACGAGGCCGCGGGCTACCTGCTCGTGCACGACCACCATGTCCGTGCGTGCCGGGAGGCCGCGGAGCTGTGCGAGCGGCTGCCCTGGCTGACGACCGCACAGGCCGAGGACCTCTCCCGCCACTACGTCCAGCAGCGCGTCGACCTCACACGGCGGATGCTGCGCGCCACGGTCGAACGGGCGGGGCAGCTGCGCGAGGAGTACGAGACCCGGTACGCCGAGCTGCGCCGGGCCCTGCTCCGGCGGCACGCGCTCGCCGCGTGCGCCCTCGTGGCCGGCACGGGCGGGGCGGGTGCGCTGGTGTCGCTGCTGGGCCGGTGACGACGCCGAGGGACGGCGGCTCACCGACCGTGGGCGCCGCTCCTCGGCACCGGTCCGGCGCCGTGTGACCGCGTCCACGGGTCCGCCACCGGCGTCGTCGCCGACGCGCCGGGGTGGGCGCCGGCTGGTACGCGGCACGCGTCCGGGCGCCGCGGGCACCTCACGCCGCCCGGACGGGGCGCTCCACCCGCGAAACGCGCCGCATTGTACACAGAATATCGGGTAGTCCGACTACGGACTGATTCGCCGCCGAAGGGGCTGGACCGTGATGCTGTCTCACACCGTCGAACGAGGCGTACTGGTCATCACGGTGCTCGAGGACCCCGGCATCGGCGGGCGGGCCGCCCTGCTCACCCAGATCAGCGACCTCGTGCAGGGGGTCAGGCCGTCCTCCGTGGTCATCGTCCTCGACGAACCCGCGGCGACCGAGGCGGCCGTCAGCGTGGTGCTGCGCGTGCACCGGCTGTGCAGCCACCTCGACGTGGTGACCTTCGTCGCCACCCACAGCGCCCCGGCCCGGCGTCTGCTCGACGCCAACGCCGACACCCACGGCATCCGTATGATCATCCACGCCCGCGCGCACACCGCCATCGAGACCGCCACCGCGCTCACCACGGCCGCCTGACCGGCCCGGCGGCGGCCGGGGCGGGTCACAGGCCCAGGTGGCTCTGCAGCCAGTCGGCCGCGGCCCGGCGGAACAGCCGGCGGTTCTCCGCCCGCAGGAAGTCGTGCCCCTCGTCGCGCAGCATCAGCAGCTCGGCCTCGACGCCCCGTTCGCGCGCGGCCCGGACGAACTGCTGGGACTCCCCCGGCGGCACGTTGGTGTCGTGTTCCCCGTGGACGGCGAGGACCGGGGCGCGCAGCGCGTCGATACGGCTCATCGGTGACAGGCTGCGCAACAGGGCGCGGTCGCGCTCGGGATGCCCGTACTTGTGCGCGGCCGACTCCGCGATCCACGGCTCGGTCCCGGCGAAGAAGGTCAGGAAGTCCGACATGCCGCAGACGGCGACCGCCGTGCGGAACAGGTCCGGGTGCCACACCACGGAGGCGAACGTCAGATAGCCGCCGTACGAACGCCCCATGACCGCCAGCCGGGTCGGGTCGGCGGGGCCCGCGACGACCGCGTGGGCCGCGCAGTCCGCCACGTCGTCGAGCGCGGCGAAGCGGCCGGCGCCGAGGTCGGCGTCGACGAACGACCTGCCGTGCCCCAGGGAGCCGCGCACGTCGGGTGCGAAGACGTCCATGCCGCGCCCGAGGAGTTCGTGGTAGAGCGGGTTGAAGACCGGCCGCTCCTGTTCCTCGGGGCCGCCGTGCAGATGGATCACGCAGGGCGCGGGCACGTCCGGGCCGCGCCCCGGCGCCCGGTAGTACCAGCCGCTCAGGGGCAGCCCGTCCCGGGCGGTGAGCCGCACGGGTACGGGGCGTACGGGAGGGCGGCCGGGCGGGACGGCGTCCTCGTCGCGCGACGACCAGGGGGTGCGCAGCAAGGCCACGCCCTCGTGGGCCCACCAGATGCCGGGGCGGCGCTGCGACCCGGACAGGGCCAGCAGCAGCCGACCCGGGCCCGCCGTGGCGACCCGGGTGACCACCTCGTGGGGCAGCGGGACCGGGCGGAGCGGGCCCAGGGTCCCGGGCTCCTGACCGGGCGGTGAGGTCTCGACGACCTCCAGCTCGCTGGCGCCCCGCACGTTCCACGCCAGGATCGCCGTGGTGCCGTCGTGCGCCAGGGTCAGCAGTTCCAGGTCGCTGCCGTCGCGCTCGGCCAGGACGGACGCGCCCCGGGGCCCGCCGTCCTCGTCCAGTTCGACGGCGACGAGGGCCGCGAACTCGCGGTCGGCGTTGCTGCGCAGCCACAGGGTGCGCCCGTCGGGGGAGAACCGGCCGATCCACGGGTCGCCGTCGGCGACCGGCATCACGAAGGTGGCCTCCGCGTCGGCGGTGCGCCTCACCACCGCCTCCCGGTGCCCGCGCGGGCCCCGGCGCAGCAGCACGAGACGGCCGTCGCGGCTCAGGTCGCAGACCCGTAGGGACGCCGCGTGCGTCTCGGTCGAGATCAGCACGGGGGAGGCCAGGCCGTCGGGGTCGATGAGGTAGACGGACAGGCCGCCCTCGGTGCGGACGGCCTGGCCGGCCGGTGCGGTGACGGTCGCGGGGCCGCCGCCCGGCCGCGGTCCCGTCACGGCGTCGTAGGCGAGGGGGCCGAGGAGGGTGGCGTGCCCGTCCCGTTCCGTCCACTCGGCCGCCGTCCCGGGCGCGCCGCCCTCGTGGTCGAGGGCGGCGGAGGCGGGCGCCATGCCGGCCGCCACGGTGACGGAGACCGCCGATCCGTCATGCGCCCAGCGGCCCAGGTAGGCGGAGCCCGCCGGGTCGGCGCCCGCGAGAAGTCGCCGTCCGGAGCCGTCGGGGCGTACGCACAGGACCCGGGTGTGCTCGCCGCCGCCCGGCGCGGTGGTGTACGCGATCCAGCGGCCGTCCGGTGACCAGGACACCTCCTTGACGGGGTCCGGCGAGGCGTCCAGGAGCCGTACGTCCTCGCCGTCGACGGGACCCGCCCAGAGCTGGGGGACGCCGCCTCGGTCGCAGATGAAGGCGACCTCGGTGCCGGTGGGGTCGGCCGAGGGGTACCAGCAGCCGTGGGCGCGCAGCCGCGTCACGGGGTCGCGCGGGCCGCCCGCCCCGGGCAGCTGCACGGGCGCCGGGGCGGCGGTCCGGTCGGCACCGCCCCACTCCCCCGCCCGGCTCTCCGCCTGCCGTGCGGAGGACGGGCCGGAGGCCGGGCGGAACGCGAGGAGCCGCGGCGCCGGACCGCCTCCGGGGCCGGTCACCTGATTCCATGCGTCTGCAGCCATATCTCCAGCAATGCGATCTGCCACAGGGCGTTGTTGCCCCGCCGGGTCCGGTGCTCGTCGGGTGCCGCGAGCAGTTCACCGACGTAGGACGGACGGAACAGCCCGCGCCGCTTGGCCTCGGGTGCCTCCAGGGCCTCGCGCACCCGCTCCAGGACGGGGCCCGCCATGTGCCGGATGGCCGGCACCGGGAAGTAGCCCTTGGGCCGGTCGACGACGTCCACCGGCAGGAGCTTGCGGCCCGCCGCCTTGAGCACACCCTTGCCGCCGTCGGCCAGTTTCAGCTCCGGTGGGCAGGCCGCGGCCAGCTCGACCAGTTCGTGGTCGAGGAACGGCACACGGGCCTCCAGACCCCAGGCCATCGTCATGTTGTCGACCCGTTTGACGGGGTCGTCCACCAGCATGACATGCGTGTCCAGGCGCAGTGCCGCGTCCAGGGCGGTCTCGGCGCCGGGGGCGGCCATGTGCGCGTCGACGAACCGGCCGGAGACGTCGTGGTCGGCGAGCAGGTCGGGCCGCAGGATACGGGCGATGTCGTCGTGGGAACGGTCGAAGTACACCTCGGCGTACCGGCGCGGCTCGTCCTCGCGGGTGGTGTCCGCGAGCCGCGGGTACCAGTGGTAGCCGGCGAAGACCTCGTCGGCGCCCTGCCCGCTCTGGACGACCTTGACCTCCTTCGACACCTGCTCGGCGAGGAGGTGGAAGGCGACGACGTCGTGGCTGATCATCGGCTCGCTCATCGCGGCGACGGCGCCCTCCAGGGCGGCCGAGACCCGGTGGGAGGGAACCATCAGCCGCCGGTGGTCGGTGCCGAACTCACCGGCCACCAGGTCCGAGTAGGCGAACTCGTCGCCGTCCTCGCCGCCCTCCGACTCGAAGCCGACGCTGAACGTCTTCAGGCCGCGCTGCCCCTCGTCGGCCAGCAGCGCGACGATCAGGCTGGAGTCGAGGCCGCCGGACAGCAGGACGCCGACCGGCACGTCGGCGACCATGCGGCGCCGGACGGCCGTGCGCAGCGCCTCCAGCACCACGTCGCGCCACTCGTCCGCGCTCATGCCGACGTACGCGTCACGGCGGGTGTACGACGGCTGCCAGTAGCAGTGGTCCCGATGCGTGCCGTCCGGCTCGACGACCCGCACGGTGGCCGGCGGGAGCTTGCGGACGCCGTTGAGGATGGTGTGCGGCGCCGCGACCGTGGCGTGCCAGCTCAGGTACTGGTGCAGGGCGGCCGGGTCCAGGGACGTGTCCACGTCGCCGGCGGCGAGGAGCGCGGGCAGGGTGGAGGCGAACCTCAGCCGGCCCGGGGTGCGGGCCAGGTACAGGGGCTTGATGCCGAGCCGGTCGCGGGCGAGGACGAGCCTGCCGGTGCGGTGCTCGAAGATCGCGAAGGCGAACATGCCCTTGAAGTGGTCGACGCAGCCGGTGCCCCACTGCCGGTACGCCTTGAGGACGACCTCGGTGTCGGACGTCGACTCGAAGCGGTGCCCGAGGGCGCGCAACTCCTCCCGCAGCTCCGGGTAGTTGTAGACGCAGCCGTTGAAGACGCCGGTGAGCTCACCGCGGGCGTCGGTCATCGGCTGGGCCCCGCGGTCCGTCAGGTCGATGATCTTCAGCCGCCGGTGCCCGAGGGCGACGGGGCCCCGGTGCCAGCTGCCCTGCCCGTCGGGGCCGCGCCCCACGAGCTGTTCATTCATGCGCTCGACAGCCGTCACGTCGGCCGGCTGCCCGTCGAAGCGGATCTCCCCGCTCAGCCCGCACATGCGGTGACTCCTCCCTTCCGGGCACCCGCCCCGGCTCGGGTAGGCGAAGGAGCCGACGCGCGGCCGGCGGCAGCGGCCTCGGCGGTGACGGAACGCATGGGGGGATCCTCTCTGTTCGGGGACAGGACAGGCGCCGTACGGGACCGGGGCACGCCGAAGCGCGGGCCGGTCCCCGGCATGTCAGCGGCCGACCACATCCGGGGCATCCGGACCGGCCGGCGGAGGCGTCGGCGCCATGACGGTCCGGGGCGGCGCGGTGCGCGCGGGGCCGCGGCCGCGGCGCTCGCCGCGGGTCTCGGCGATCAGCATGTCGACGCAGCCCAGCAGGTCCTCCTGGCGGGCCGTGCGACGCATCCGGCGGGCCGCGGAGCCCTCGGCGAGGGTCTCCTCCGCCAGCTCCCGGACGGTCGTCCAGTCGCCGTGCGCCTCCAGCGCGGGGCGCAGCCGCAGCAGCAGCTTGTGGACGACCTGGCGCGCGGAGGCCTCCCGGTGCGTCTCGGGGTCCACGAGCGTGCCCTCCAGGCCCGAGCGGGCGGCCCGCCAGGACGCGCCCCGCAGCCACTCGTGCCGGCCCGCGCAGCCGGGGGTGCCGCGCCTGCGGAGCCGGGCGCGGGCCTCGGTGACCAGGGCGCGGAAGAGGCCGGCGATCAGGACCACGGTCTCCGCGCGCGGGCAGGCGTCGCAGATGCGCAGCTCCAGGGTGCGCAGGTGGTCGGAGGGCCGGACGTCGTAGTAGACCATCCCGGTGTCGCTGATGATCCCGGCCCGCACGAAGTCGTTCACCGCGGCGTCGTACTCGGCGGCGGTCGCGAAGCAGCCGGCCGGGCCGGCGGTGGGCCAGCGCTGCCACACCAGGGTGCGCCAGCTCGCGTACCCGGTGTCGGTCCCCTGCCAGAACGGCGAGCTCGCGGACAGGGCCAGCAGCGCGGGCAGCCAGGGCGACACCTCGCACATGACCTGGACGGCGGTGTCGCGGTCGGGGACGTCGACGTGGACCTGGGCGCCGCAGATCAGTTGCTCGTCGGCGACTCTGCGGTACTCCTCGGCCATGTGCCGGTAGCGGTCCTCGGCGGTGGGGTTCGCGGACGCGGCGGGGGCGAGCGGGGCGGTGCCCGAGGCCACGACGGCGAGCCCCAGCGAGGAGGCGGCGGCGTCCAGCTGCCGGCGCATGCCGGTCAGGTCGGCGTGCAGATCGTGCAGGGACGTGTGCACGGCGCTGTTGGCCTCGACGGTGCACGGTTGCAGTTCGGTCGTGAAGGTCTGTCCGGGGAGGCGCCGCAGCACCGCGTCCGCACGCGGTACGAGCAGCCCGCTCTCCACCTCCAGGACGTGGAACTCTTCCTCCACACCGATGCGCATGGTCACGGGTCTCTCCTCGGGATCCGAGCTCCGGCCCGGCGGGTGAGGGGGCTCCCCCTCCGGGCGGTCCCGGGTGGTTGTGGTCTGCTCTGGGTTCCCAGCCCTGAGGGGCACAATCCCGGCACCGCACGGGGGTACCGCCTGCGCCGCAGGTGAGGGCGTCCAAGGGCCCGCCGGCACCCCCGCGCCACAGGCGGAGTCCCGGTCGGCGGACCGGCCCCCGGAGGGGCCCGGCAGCCGCGAGCGACCATGGCTCCACCTTGCCCGGCGGCCGCCCGGCCCGCGCGCCGGGCCGCCGGCGTGCGTCGGTGGTGCCCGGCGGGGAACCAGGGGCGCACGAGGGGACGTGCGAGGAACTACGCCGTGGCCGCCTCCGGGCAGTGGACCGACGAGGAAAAAGGAAGGCGCCGGCTGCCCGCCGGGGAGGTCCACGCCTGGGCGCCCGGCCTGAACCAGACCGTCTGCGGCCTGTCGCTCAGCCGCTCCCGCCTGTCGCGCTTCGCGCACGTGCCGCGGCCGGACATCTTCCCGGAGTCGGGCGGTGCGGCGGCCCGCGTCCAGCAGGTGTGCCCACGCTGCGCCGCGTCGGCCGGCCGCCGCGGACCGGACGCCCGGCCCCGGTGGCAGCAGGTGAACCCGCGTCCGTGACGGGCGCCACCGGGCGCCAGGAGTGATGCGGCGGGGTGTAGCCCCGCGCTCAGGCACGATCGCCACCGGGCATTCGGCATGACGCGTTAGCGCGGGCCGGATCCGGCTCAGTCGCAAGCCGACGTGGCCGCGGCCGCGCGCCCCCGGATGAGCAGGTCCGCACGCCGCCGAGCGCCCACCAGGACGGCGCCGGCCGACCGGCGTGCGGGACGCACAGCTCCCTCGTCGAACACGTCGGCCACCGGCCGGGAGTCACGCCAGCTGCGGCACGATCGCCACCGGGCATTCGGCGTGGTGCAGCAGGGTGTGACCGACCCGGCCCAGTTGCAGGCCGAAGTGGCCGTGCCTGCGGCGGGCGCCCAGGACCACCAGGTCGGCCGCCGCCGAGCGGTCCATCAGGACGCCGCGGGCCGGGCCCTCGACGGTGGTCCGGTGCACCCGCACGTCCGGGTGTGCGGCCAGCGGAGCCCGCAGCGCCTCGTCGAGCAGGGTCGCGGCCCGCCGTTCGTGATCGTCGTCCCCGGCGGTCCCGGCGCCGACCGGCGCGGGGTGCCGCCAGGCGCGTACGGCGTCCAGGGCGCAGCCGCGTACTTCCGCCTCGCGGACGGCGAAGTCCACCGCCCGGCCGCTGGTCGCGGTGTCGCCCACGCCGAGCAGCACGCGTTCGTACAGGCCGACGACGCCCGGCTCGCCGCCCCGGACCACGATCACCGGGCAGCGGGCGCGGGCCGCGACACCGAGGCTGACGGAGCCGAGCAACAGGCCCTTCAGCTCGCCTCGGCCGCGGTCGCCCACCACCAGGGCGTGGGCGTTGGCACCTTCGTGCAGGAGGCCGTCGACGCCCTCGGCGGGCAGGATGTCCGTCGTGACCTTGAGTCCGGGGGCCCGCCGGGCGGCCCGCTCGGCCGCGGAGGCCACGAGGTGCTCGGCCAGGGCGCGCTCGGAGAAGCGTCCCCCGCCCCGTGTCGGCATGGTTCCCGCGTAGCGCTCCCACAGGGAGGCGTGCACCAGCCGCAGTGTCAGTCCGTGGCGGACGGCCTCGTCCACGGCCCAGTCGACGGCGACCAGGCTGGGATCCGATCCGTCGACGCCCACGATCAGGGGAAGCGTCATCGCCCTCACCGCCTTCCGTCCGGCTGCCCGGCAGGACAGCCATGGGCTTTCCGATCCCACCGTCCCTCCGGCGGGGCGGCGGCACGAGAGGCGGACGGGCAGTCGGCACCGGTGACCGGCCCCCACGGGGTGGGCCGGGCGGCCCATACGGGGCGCACGGACGACGACGGCGGCGGCTACGCGGCCGGCAGGGGCACCCACCACACCAGCCGGGTGCCGCCGCCCTCGGGGCTGCCGAGTTCCAGGTCGCCGCCGGACTGCCGGGCCCGTTCCGCCATGTTGCGCAGGCCGCTGCGGCGGCCGCCGGACGGGATGCCGACGCCGTTGTCCGTGACGCTGAGGCGGACCCGGCCGGACTCGGCGACGAGGGCGACGTCGGCCCGTTCGGCGCGCGCGTGCCGGGCGACGTTGGTCAGGGCCTCGGAGAGGACGGCCACCACGTGGTCGGCGGTCTCCCGGGGCACGTCGGTGTCCACCAGGCCCTCCATCCGGACGCCGGGCGCGAAGCCCAGCACCGGCGCGGCCTCGCCCACGACCCGCACGACCCGCGCCCGCAGCCCCGACCCGGCGCCGCCCTCGCGTGTGCGCAGCCCGAAGATCGTGGACCTGATGATCTTGATGGTCTCGTCGAGGTCGTCCACGGCCCGGACGACGCGTTCCGCGGCCTCGGGGTGCTCGATGAAGCGGCCGGCGCTCTGCAGGGTCATCCCCGTCGCGAACAGCCGCTGGATCGCCAGGTCGTGCAGGTCACGGGCGATCCGGTCGCGGTCCTTGAGGACGGCGACCTCCTCGGCGTCCTGCCGCCGCTGCGCCAGCTCCATCGCTACGGCGGCCTGGGCGGCGAACGCCTGCAGGGTCTCGGTCTCCGACGGCGAGAACACCGTCTGCCCGGCCTCCCGCGCGAGCAGCAGGACGCCCCGGACCTCGCCCTCGGCGGTGCCGATCGGCACGGCGACGGCCGGGCCGAGTCCGGCGAAGCGGGGCGGCTCCGGAGAGACCCGCGGGTCGGCGCCGACGTCCGCGGTGGTGACCGGTACGGCCCCGGTGAAGGCCAGCCCCATCAGCGTCGTGCCGACCGGCAGCACGAGCCCCTGGTGGGCCTCGGCGTCCACTCCCACGGCGATCTCCACGGAGAGCGTGCCGGTGTCCTCCATGGGCATGCCGACCGCGGCCAGCGCCGAGCCGGTGATCTCGCCAGCCCGCTCGGCGATGAGCCGCAGCACCTCGGCGCGTCCGCCGCCGGACAGCAGGCTGTGGGTGATCTCGGCGGTGGCCCGCAGCCAGCGCTCCCGCTGCCGGGACTCCTCGTACAGCCGGGCGTTGTCGATGGCGACACCGGCCGCGACGGCCAGCGTCGACAGCACCGACTCGTCCTCGCCGTCGAACTGCGCCCCGCCCCGCTTCTCGGTGAGGTACAGATTGCCGAACACCTGGTCGCGGACCCGGATGGGGACGCCGAGAAAGGTGTTCATCGGCGGGTGGTTGGGCGGGAAGCCGTACGACGCCGGATGCTCGGAGATCTTGGTCAGGCGCAGCGGTTCGGGGTGGCGGATCAGCTCGCCGAGGATGCCGTGGCCCTCGGGATAGTGCCCGATCCGGGCGATCTGCTCCTGGCTGACGCCCACGGTGTGGAAGGCGGACAGCCGCTTGCCGTCCGGGCCGATCACGCCGAGGGCGGCGTACTCGGCGTCCACGAGGACCGCGGCGGCCTCGACGATGCTGTGCAGGGCGTGTTCCAGATTCAGTTCCCGGCCGACGGAGAGCACCGCCTCCAGCAGGCTGTGCACCCGGTCGCGGGTGCCGCGGGCGGCGTCCAGCCGCGCCTGAAGCTCCTCCAGCAACTCGTCCAGCCTCAGCTGCGGCAGCCCGATGCGGGGCTGCCGCGGCGTCTCGGCGCTTCCCACCTGCGTCTCCTCCGGTTCCGTCGGCGGTCGGACTCGGCCGCTCCGGACGGAAACCACGCTACCGGCCGGCGGCACGCGCCTGCAGAGAATCAGCCGCGCGGGACCACCCGGTGCGCCTGTGCGCCGCCCCCGGGCCGTACGGGCCCCGTCCAGGGCCCATCGGCCCTGGCGCCGGGCGGCGACAGGAGGGATGGTTGAGGAAGGAGCGGCACCGATCCCCCGCGGTGTCGCTCCGTGCGTGCAGGCGCCGCACGGCGCACGACCCCCTCCGACGGAAGCCCGCGATGGTTCACGACGACACCCGGCCGGCCCTGGTGGGGCCGCGCCGCCGCATCGAGCTCGACAGCGCCGAGGCGCTGCGGCTGCTGGGCAGCGTGTCCCTGGGCCGGATCGTCTTCACCCGGCACGCGCTGCCCACCGTCCGCCCGGTCAACCACGTCCTGGACGGCGGGGACATCGTCATCCGCACCCATGAGAGCGCCGCCCTGACGTCCCGCACGGAGCGGGCCCAGGACCCCGGGGTGGTCGTCGCCTACGAGGCGGACGCCATCGACCCGCGCACTCATCTCGGCTGGAGCGTGGTGGTGACCGGATACGCCCGCCTGGTGACCGATCCCGAGGACCTGGCGCGCTGCCGGGCGCTGGTGCGGCCGTGGGTGGACCAGGCGATGGACCAGGCGGTCCGGATCCGCCCCGACCTGGTCACCGGCGTCCTGCTGACCATCGCGGACGACTGCCCCGCCGGGGCCTGAGGCCCTCGTGGTCGTGGGCGATCCGGTCGCCCTCAGGCCGCCTCCACCGGCAGGATCTCGTCGTGGTGCTCGCCGCCGAGGACCACCTTCAGCGCCCCGGTGTCGGCCGCGCCGGCGAAGACGTCGTACGCCTCCTGCATCTGGTCGAGGACGAAGGTGTGGGTGACCAGTTCGGCGGCGGGCAGCCGGCCGGCGGCGGTCATCCTCAGCAGGGTCGGCGTGGAGTAGGTGTCGACGAGGCCGGTGGTGAGGGTGATGTTCTTGGTCCAGAGGTCTTCCAGGTGCAGGGTCGCGGGGGCGCCGTGCACGCCGATGTTGGCGACGTGCCCGCCGGGGCGGACCATGCGGGTGCACAGCTCGAAGGTCTCGGGTGTGCCGACGGCCTCGACGACGACGTCCGCGCCGAGTCCGTCGGTCAGGTCGGCGACCAGCTGTTCGGGCATCTCGCGGGCGTCGGCGACCGCGTCGGCGCCGAGCCGCCGGGCGGCCTCCAGCCGGGTGGGGGCCAGGTCGACGGCCACGACCCGTTCGGGCGAGAACAGCTGGGCCGTGGCGACGGCCGCGAGCCCGACGGGCCCGGCGCCGACCACGGCGACCGTGTCGCCGGGCCGCACCCGCCCGTTGAGCACGCCCACCTCGTACGACGTGGGGAAGATGTCGGCCAGCGGCACGGCCGCCTCGTCGGACAGGGTGCCGGGCAGCGGGTGCACGGACAGGTCGGCGAACGGGACGCGGACGTACTCGGCCTGGGTGCCGTCGATCAGATGGCCGAGGATCCAGCCCCCGCCGCCCCGGCACTGCCCGTACGCCGACCGGCGGCAGGAGGAGCAGCGCCCGCACGCGGTGATGCAGGAGATCAGCACGCGGTCCCCGGGGCGCACGGTCCGTACGTCGCCGCCGACCTCGACGATCTCGCCGACCGCCTCGTGCCCGAGGACGGTGCCGGGGCGGACCTCCGGTACGTCGCCCTTGAGGATGTGCAGGTCCGTGCCGCAGATGGCGACGGCGCCGACGCGCACGACCGCGTCGGTGGGTTCCTTCAGGGCCGGGTCCGGGACCTCCTCCCAGGCGGCCTGGCCGGTGCCGTGGAACACGTAACCCTTCATGGCACTCCTCACCCCACTCGTCCGGTGGCGGGACACGGGACCGGCGCGGCCGGACGTCCCGCATCTCCAGCTTGACCCGGATGGGCGGGGCCCGCACGGGCCGGGCGGGCCCGCCACGGGTCCCTGCCCGGCCGGCCTCCACCCGCCGCGATGTCGGGACCGCGGGCCCACCCGGCAGGGACCTTCGGCCCTGTCGCCCGCACGCGCCGCGGAGGTTTGATCGGCCTATGACCGAGAACCACACGGAACTCGCCGTCGCCACGGCACGGGGTTCCGTCGACGGGCCGACCGTCGTGGCACTGCGCGGCGAGATCGACCTCGGTGCCGCGACCTCGCTCACGGCGCGCCTGGACGCCCTGACGTCGGGCCCGTCCCCGGATCTCGTGCTCGATCTGCGTGGTGTGACCTTCATCGACTGTGCCGGCCTCGGTGTGCTGTGCCGGGCGCGCAACCGGGTCCGGGCCCGCGCGGGCCGGCTCCGGCTGGTCAGCGACAGCGCCCGGTTCAGACGCATGCTGGGCATGCTGGATCTGGGCGGCGTGTTCGAGGTCGCGTCCCGGCTGCCGGACGTTACGTCCCGGCCGCTGGACACGCCCGCGGGGGCGTGGGTCGCCCTGCGCTGAGTTCCCGCACCCCCGCGCCGGGTCAGGCGTTCCAGGACCAGTCGGCCACCTCGGGCAGGTCGGTGCCGTGCTCGCGGATCCAGGCGTGGTGCCGGGTGCGGGCGTCCACCATGGCCTGCCGTACGGCGGCGGCCCGCACCGCGAGGCCGGGGACCCGGTCGACGACGTCCATGACGAGCCGGTAGCGGTCCAGGTCGTTGCGCACCACCATGTCGAACGGCGTGGTCGTGGTGCCGGACTCCTTGTAGCCGCGCACATGCAGCTGGGAGTGCCCGGAGCGGCGGTAGGCGAGGCGGTGGATCAGCCACGGATAGCCGTGGTAGGCGAAGACCACCGGCTTGTCGCGGGTGAACAGTCCGTCGTACTCGAAGTCCGTCATGCCGTGCGGGTGTTCCTCGTGCGGCAGCAGCCGGGTCATGTCGACGACGTTGACCACGCGGACGGCGAGCTGGGGCAGGTGGCGGCGCAGCAGCTGCGCCGCGGCCAGCACCTCCTGGGTGGGCACATCCCCGGCGCAGGCCAGGACGACGTCCGGTTCGCCGCCGTTCTCGGTACCGGCCCACTCCCAGATGCCCGCTCCGCGCGCGCAGTGGTCGCGGGCGGCGTCCATGGACAGCCAGTCGAAGCAGGGCTGCTTCCCGGCGACGATCACGTTGACGTAGTCGCGGCTGCGCAGGGCATGGTCCGCCACCGACAGCAGGGTGTTGGCGTCCGGCGGCAGATACACCCGGACCACCTCGGGGCTCTTGTTGAGGACGTGGTCGACGAAGCCGGGGTCCTGGTGGGAGAAGCCGTTGTGGTCCTGGCGCCACACGTGCGAGGTCAGCAGGTAGTTGAGGGAGGCCACCGGGGCCCGCCACGGCAGCCGCCGGGACGTCCGCAGCCACTTGATGTGCTGGTTGACCATCGAGTCGACGATGTGCACGAACGCCTCGTAGCAGGAGAACAGCCCGTGCCGGCCGGTCAGGAGGTAGCCCTCCAGCCAGCCCTGGCAGAGGTGTTCGGACAGCACCTCCATGACCCGGCCGTGCCGGTCCAGGTGCTCGTCGACGGGCAGGACGGCGGCCTGCCACGCCTTGCCGGTGGCGTCGAAGACGGCCTGGAGGCGGTTGGAGGCGGTCTCGTCGGGGCCGACGAGCCGGAAGTCGCGGCGCGCCCAGGTGTCCTTCATGACCTGTTCCAGCAGGTCGCCGAGGACGCGGGTCGGCTCGTGCAGGGACACGCCGGGCTTGTCGACGGGCACGGCGAAGCGGTCCAGGGACGGGACGGGAAGGTCGTGCAGGAGCAGGCCGCCGTTGGCGTACGGGGTGGCGCCCAGCCGCCGGGAGCCCTCCGGCACGCAGGCGAGGACGTCGGCGACGGGCCGCCCGTCGGCGTCGAAGAGTTCCTCGGGCCGGTAGGAGCGCAGCCACGCCTCCAGCTGCCGCAGGTGCTCGGGGTTGTCCCGTACGCCGGCGAGGGGGACCTGGTGCGAGCGCCAGGTGCCCTCGACCGGGAGCCCGTCGACCTCGCCGGGGCCGGTCCAGCCCTTCGGGGTGCGCAGCACGATGACCGGCCAGTGGACGCGTTCGGTGACGCCGTCCTCGCGGGCGGAGCGCTGCATGAGGGCGATCCGGTCGAGCGCCGTGTCGAGGGCCCGCGCCATGGCCCGGTGGACGGCGGCCGGGTCGTCACCGGCGACGTGGATCGGTTCGTGGCCGTAGCCCCGCAGCAGTGCGTCGAGTTCGGCCTCGGGGAGCCGGGCCAGCACGGTCGGGTTGGCGATCTTGTAGCCGTTGAGGTGCAGGATCGGCAGCACGGCGCCGTCGTGGACGGGGTCGAGGAACTTGTTGGAGTGCCAGGAGGCGGCGAGCGGCCCGGTCTCCGCCTCGCCGTCGCCGATGACGCAGGCGACCAGCAGGTCGGGGTGGTCGAAGGCGGCGCCGTAGGCGTGCGCCAGCGAGTAGCCGAGCTCGCCGCCCTCGTGGATGGACCCCGGGACCTCGGGCGCCACATGGCTCGGCACACCGCCGGGGAACGAGAACTGCCGGAACAGGCGCTCCATGCCGGTCGCGTCGCGCGAGACGTCCGGGTAGTGCTCGCCGTAGCTGCCGTCCAGCCAGGAGCCAGCGAGGACCGACGGCCCGCCGTGCCCCGGACCCCACACGCACAGCGTGTCCAGACCGCGGGCGGAGATCACACGGTTGAGGTGGGTGTAGACGAGGTTCAGACCGGGCGAGGTGCCCCAGTGGCCGAGGAGGCGCGGCTTGATGTGCTCGGGGCGCAGCGGCTCGCTCAGCAGCGGGTTCGCCATCAAGTAGATCTGCCCGGCGGCCAGGTAGTTGGCGGCCCGCCAGTGGGCGTCCAGCGTGCGCAGTTCGTCGTCGGAAGGTGCCGTGCGGGGGTGGAGGTCCACCTGGGACATGAGAGGTCTCCGTGGTCGTCGGTTCGGCTCGCGTGCGGTGGTCCGGCGGTCGGGGTGCTGTGTCGCGGGTGCGCCCGTCCTCGCATTTCACTCCGGCCCGGGGACGACGGCGACCGGGCAGGCCGATCGGTGCAGCACGCCGTGGACCACCCGGCCGAGGTGCCCGGCGGGCCGGTGGCGCCGCTCGGCGCCGACGACCAGGAGGTCGGCGGCGTACGAGGCGTCCGCGAGGACGGTACGGATGTGCCCCTCCGCCGTGCGGCGGTGCGTGACGACGCCGGCCGGAACCTCGCCCAGCGCCTTGTCCAGTACCTCGGCCGCCCGCAGTTCATGCGCGCCCCGGAGGTGCTCCCCGCCCGCCAGGGGCGTGTCGGGGGTCTCGCGCGCGGGCTGCCGCCAGGCCCGTACGGCCTCCAGGACCGCGCCGCGCCGGCGGGCCTCCTCGGCGGCGAACCGAACGGCGGCCGCCGTGGCCGGCCCGTCGCCGACGCCGACGACGACCCGGCCGTGCGGCCGTATCCGGTGGTCGTGCCCGGGGCGCACGACGGTCATCGGGCAGTGCGTGTGACCGGCGACGGTCAGACTCACCGATCCCAGCAGGGCCTCGGCGATACCGCCGCGGCCCCGGGTGCCGGTGACGAGCAGCGCGGCGGTGCGGCTCTCCCGCACCAGCGCGTACTCGGGTTCCTCGGGCACCGTGACCACGGCGAGCCGCAGCTCGGTGCGGCGGCGACGCGCCCGGCGGGCGGCGCTGTCCACGATGTCGACGGCGTCGACCCGCTCGGGTGGCCCCTCCAGGTCACGGGCGAGGGCGGCACCCTCGTACCGGCCCCATCGTGCGGCGTACACCAGCCGCAGCGGCGCCCCGCGCAGCGCGGCCTCGTCGGCCGCCCAGTCGACGGCGCGCAGGGCGGCCTCGGAGCCGTCGACACCGACGACGACGGGCACGTCCGGCTCGGGCGGCGGAGCCTTCATGGTGGTGTCTCCTCGATCACTCGTCGGTCGTGGGCCGGTCATGGGTCAGGCGGACGCCCGGACTGCCGCCGACCCTGCTGCACGTCCGGAGCCGGACCGGCCCTCCCGGACCGCCGACCGCCCCTTCCCGTCGTGGTCCCGCCCCGTGCCGGGCGGTGCGGTGGGCCACGCCGGAGCCCACCGCACCTCCTCTCCCCCCCGGTCGGCACAGCCAGGGGCCGCGGTGGACGGGCGGGACCCGTGGTGAGCGGGCGCGGGCCCCGGTGCCGTCCGCCGTACCTCACCCTGGCGGTGTCCGGTGCACGGCCGCCCGATGCCGAAGGTCCGCCGTCGGGGGCCCAACGGCCCTTTCGCCGCGCCCGGTCCGGGGCTATCGGCGCCTGCGTGCGCGACGGGAGCCGGACGGCCCGCCGGAACGGGGTCCAACGGCCCTGGCGCCGCCGGCGCGGCGGGCGGACGCTGACGGTGGGGAAAGTCCCTGGCCGTCGTCGGGAGGCACGCCATGATCACCACATCTGCTCCCAGCATGACGCGCGCTCTGGACGCGGAGCAGCGGCAACGGCTCGTGCTCCTCGCCCGCGAGGTCTCCTTCCCGCAGGGTGCGCGCATCTTCGAGGAGGGCGCACGGGCCGACCGGTTCTGGATCATCCGTACCGGCACCGTCCAGCTGGACATGCGGGTGCCGGGCCGCCGCCCGGCCGTCATCGAGAGCCTGCGGCACAACGAACTCCTCGGCTGGTCCTGGCTGTTCTCCCCGCACGTGTGGCACCTGGGCGCCGAGGCGACGACGCCGGTGCGGGCGTACGAGCTCGACGCCGCGGCCGTACGGTCGCTGTGCCGGGACGATCCCGCGCTCGGCCACGCGGTGTCCCAGTGGGTCGGTGACGTCCTCGCCCACCGTCTGCGCTGCGCGCGGGCGCGGCTGCTGGACCTGTACGCCCCCTACGGGGCGGGGAGCGCCGTCTGACCGTTGGGGCGGCCGATGGGGCCGGTCGGCCCTAGTGCGTCCGGCCCCGGCGAGCGATGATCGGGAGGAGGAGCGGTCGGCCGGGCCGCTTCCGGTGTGCCGTCGGGACAGGGAAGCGCCATGACCGAGTCAGGACCGTTCACGGAACAGCGCCCGATCCGCGTGTTCCTCCTCGACGATCACGAGGTCGTGCGCCGGGGACTGACGGATCTGCTCGACGCGGAGCCGGACATCTCGGTGGTGGGCGACGCGGACACCGTCGAACACGCGCTCGTCCGGGGCCCGGCGCTGCGCCCGCACGTCGCGGTGCTGGACGTCCGTCTCCCGGACGGCGACGGCATCACGGTCTGCCGGGAGCTGCGCAGCCAGATGCCGGAGCTGGCCTGCCTGATGCTGACGTCGTTCGACGACGAGGAAGCCCTGCTGGACGCCATCATGGCCGGCGCCTCGGGCTATGTCCTCAAGCAGATCAGGGGCTCCGACCTGGTCTCCGCGGTCCGCACGGTCGCCTCCGGCCAGTCCATGCTGGACCCGGCGACGACGGCCCGCCTGATGCGCTCGCTGCGCGCGGACCCCGTGGAGACACCGTCCGTCCCGCCGGAACTGGCGGGCCTGTCGCCCCGGGAGCGGGACATCCTGGCCCTGATCGGCGACGGCCTGACCAACCGCGAGATCGGCAAGAAGCTCTATCTGTCGGAGAAGACGGTCAAGAACCACATCTCCCGCCTCCTGGCCAAGCTCGGCGTACAACGCCGCGTCCAGGCGGCGGTCCTGGCCTCCCACCTGGAACAACCGGAGCCGGGCGACCGCTCGGCACGCTGAGCCGCCCCGACCGCCCAGGCCGGTCCCGGCGCCTCACCGGTCGTGGCCGGACGGTCAGCGCACGCGCCCCCGCGGCTTCAGCCGGGTCGCCGGCAGGCGCGGGGCCGGGAGCGGGGCGCCGTCGTAACCCTTCACCTCGCCGAAGCGGGTGCCTTCCATCCAGTCGCGGCGGGCCTGTTCGATCTCCTCCTGGGTGCGGCCGATCCAGTTCCAGAACATGATCAGCTCCTCCTCGAACGGCTCGCCGCCGAGGAGCATCACGGCCGCGTCCGACTCTGCGCGCAGCGGGAGTTCGGTGCGGCCGCAGCCGAGGTAGAGCATCGAGCCCGGCAGGACCGGCACGCCGTCCACATGGGTCTCGCCGGACATGGCGAGCACGGCGTACTCGAAGTCCGGCTCCAGCGGCAGGCTGACGTCGGCTCCCCGGCTCAGCGCCAGGTCGGCGCCGACGATCGGGCTGTACGCCGTGCCGGGCGAGCTCGCGCCGTCGAGGTCGCCCAGGATCAGCGTGGCCCGCAGGCCGGGCGCCGTGACGACCGGCAGGTCGGCGTGGTGCTCGAAGTGCGGCTCGGTGTGGCGGTGGCCGTCCGGGAGGGCGACCCAGAGCTGGGCGCCGTGCAGGAAGCGGGCGTGGGAGCGCGGGCTCTCCTCCGAGTGGCTGATCGCCCGGCCCGAGGTCATCAGGCCCAGCTCGCGCGGGCGGATCGTCTGGAGACTGCCCGTGGAGTCCCGGTGCAGCACCTCGCCCTCGTGCAGCCAGCTGACCGTCTGCAGGCCCATGTGCGGGTGCGGGGGCACCTGCATACCGGGCTCCTCGGCGATGTCGTCCGGGCCGTAGTGGTCGACGAAGCACCAGGCGCCGACCATGCGCCGTCCCAGATTGGGCAGCAGACGGCGCACCTCGGTGGACTCGCCGAGCCGTACCCGCCGGGGGCTGAGGAGTTCGCGGACGGGCTCCGCGACGACGAACCCGCGGCCGCCGCAGACGGAGGGCACCGCCTCGCGATCAAGATTGCTCATGGCGCCCAAACTAACCCCCTTCGGGGCACCCCGTCAGTCCGTCGTACGGGCTGTCTTGCGGGCGGTCGTCCAGCGGTGGGTCCCGGGTGCGTCCAGGACCCGATAATAGTAGCTATGGACATAGTAGCCATGTACTGTATGCGGCATGAGCATGGGTTCCGTGAACGCCACCCCGGGCTACCTGGTGTGGCGGTTGTCGACGAAATGGCGGGTCGCGGTCGACCGGGCCGTGGCCCCGCTGGGGCTCACCCACGCCCAGTACGCCGTGGTGGCCTCGCTGTACGGCATGCAGCGCGAGGGTGAGCGCCCCAGTCAGCGACGCCTGGCCGACCACACCGGCCTGGAGCCGCTGTACGTCTCCAAGCTGGCACGCTCCCTGGAGAGCGCCGGTCTTCTCGAACGCACCCGCGACCCCCGTGATCCGCGCGCCGTCCAGCTGGCGCTGACCGAGCGGGGCCGGCAGCGGACCCGGAAGGCGATCGACGTGGTGCGAGGGCTCCACGAGCGGTGGCTCACCCCGCTCGGCGGTCTCGACAGCGCCACCGCGCGGGAGTTCACACGGAATCTGGCGACCCTGCTCGACGCGCCTCTCGATCCGTCCGCCCCGGACGGCGAACACCTCGGCGAACACGACAACGAGCACGACAAGGAGCAGTCATGACCACCACCTCTCCCCGTCTCGATCCGCGCGTCATAGCCCTGGCCCACTACGCGAGCCGTGCCCTCCTGGAGCATGTGCTGGCCCGTCACGGCGCCACCTTCCAGCAGTCCGTCACCCTGCGCGTGGCCGCCGTCGCCGACGGGCCCGTCGAGCGCGAGCACCTGATCGGCCAGGTGACCGGTTCGCTCAAGTGCGCGCCACAGGAGGCCCGTTCCGTGATCGACGAGCTGGTGGGCGCCGGCCTGCTGGCCGCTGAGGGGCCGTCCGCCGTGCGCATCACGGACGCGGGACGCGCCCTGCACACCACCACAACCGCCGAGACGGCCCCCGTCTCCGCCCGGATCTACGCGGGCCTGCCCAAGGAGGACCTGGCCGTCGCGGGGCGGGTGCTGACGCTCATCACCGAGCGGGCGAACCGCGAGCTCACGGCCCTGCCCCGGAAAGCGGCCGGCTGTTAGTGGAATATTCAACCACTCGGGCCGGTTGCCCCGCACGAAGGAGGTCAGAGTGGAGACGACGTACTACGACCACGGGACACCGGCCGAGCGCTGGGAGCGGGCGCGGATGTTCTTCGACGCCAAGGACTACGCCGCCGCGGCGCGGGTCCTCGGCAGCCTGGTCGAGGAGGTGCCGGAGCAGACCGGACCGCGGCTGCTGCTGGCCCGCTCCTACTACCACTCGGCCCAACTGCGCCGCGCCGAGAACGAGTTGCGTGTCATCGTCGAGCGCGACCCGGTCGAGCAGTACGCCCGGCTGATGCTGGGCCGTACGCTCCAGCGCCAGGGACGGCACGAGGAGGCCGAGCCGCACATGCGCCTGGCCGCGGCACTGGCCGGTGACTTCGAGCAGATCTGAGACGAGTTGGACAGGCAGGGCCCGGACTCCGTACCGACGGAGGCCGGGCCCTCGTCTACTCCGCTCGCGCGGGCCTTCGCCCGTCCCGCCGGTGCGCGATCTCGCCCCGTACGGCGTCCACGACGACGAACCCCGCCAGCGGGATGCCGAGCAGCGGCACGACGTAGCCGAGCGCGGCGACGAGCGCGGCCAGCGGGACCAGGACGCGCGGGGGCACCTGCCGCCAGGCGCCGCGCGGGACCGGCCGTCCGAACGACGCGCCCCGCCCGCGCTGCCACCACATGCGGTAGCCCCACACGATCAGCAGGATCAGCGCGAGTGCCAGCGCCATCAGGGCGATCTGGTTGACCAGCCCGAACAGGACCCCGGTGTGCAGATCGATGCCCCAGCGGGTCAGCTTGGCGAGCACCGGGAAGTCCTCGAACCGCAGGACGTCGGTGACCTCACCGGACACCGGGTCGACCGCCACGGCGTCCTGTTTCGTCGGCCAGGCGCGCTGCACCTGCCGGACCACAAAGGCGGACGAGGCGTCGGCGGGCGGCACGATCTCCACGGGGTCCGACAGGCCCTCGGAGCGGGCGGCCGCGAGGACCTTGTCGAGGCCGGCGCCCTGTCCGCCGGCGCCGCCGGTCGCCGCGGCACCGCCGTGGCCGCCGTGGTCGCCGCCGCCCGCCGAAATCGACGGAGTGGCCTGGCGCAGGGAGGTGCGCAGGTCGTCGATGTGCGCTCCGGCGTACGTCGACCAGGTCAGGCCGGTCGCCGACAGGAAGAGGAAGCCGAGGGCCGCCCAGACGCCGACGGTGCCGTGCAGGCCGAGGGTGCGCCGGCGCCCGCTGGTACCGCGCACCCGGCGCTGGGCGCGCCGGCGGGAGAACCACAGCACCAGTCCGCCGGCCGCGATCACCCACAGCCAGCTGGCGGCCAGTTCGCTGTACAGCCGGCCGGGCTCGCCGAGGTGCAGGTCGCGGTGGAACTCGTCGATCCAGGTGCGCAGCGGGAGGGCGCCGGTGGAGCCGTACTGCTCCACGGCGCCGCGCACTTCGGCGGTGTACGGGTCGACGAACACGGCCAGGGTGTGGTCGGCGTCGACGCCGTCGGCCCCCGAGAGCATCACGCGGGTGGACTCGTCGTCGGCCGGGGAGGGTCGTACGGCCGAGACCGTGCCTTCGGGGTGGGCCTTCCGGGCGGCGGCGACCTGTTGCGACACCGGCAGCTTGGTGTCGCCGGCGGGGACGTGCATCTCGTGGGCGTAGAGCAGCTTCTCGGCCTGGAAGGCGCCCGCGTACAGGAATCCGGTGGCCGCGGCGACGAGGAGGAACGGGGCGACGAGCACCCCGGCGTAGAAGTGCAGGCGCAGGACCAGCGGGCGCAGGGTCGCCCAGCCGCGGCGGGGCGGGGCCGGGGCGTCCGGCGCCGGAGCCGGGGCGGTCGAGGGGGCGGTGGGCATCGGCGGTTCTCCGGGGGGTGGGGACGGCTGTGCTCGGGCGGTCCGGTAGTCGGACCGGCGGGCCCCGGAGTTCCCGGCGCCCCAAGTGACCCACGCCACAGGAAAGTTCAGGGGGCGGTAGGGCCGCGTGGCATGCTGGGGCGATGGCACTCCCGAACGAGCGCGCGTCCCTCGCCGAGCAGATCGAACAGCTTCTCTCCACCGAGGGTCCGCTGCCCATCGTGGCGGCCGGCGACCCGGTGCTGCGGCGTCCCGCCGCGCGGTACGAAGGACAGCTGGACGCGGCGCTGCTGGCCCGCTTCGTCGAGGCCCTGCGGATCACGATGCACGCGGCTCCCGGCGTCGGCCTCGCCGCGCCGCAGGTGGGGGTCGGCCTGCGGATCGCGGTGATCGAGGACCCGGCGCCGGTCCCGGACGAGGTGCGCGTGGTGCGCGGACGGGTGCCGCAGCCGTTCCGGGTGCTGGTCAACCCGTCGTACGAGGGGACCGGACCGGCGCGTGCCGCGTTCTACGAGGGCTGTCTGAGCGTGCCGGGGTACCAGGCGGTCGTGGCCCGGCACGCCGAGGTGCGCCTGCGGGGCGAGGACGAGCACGGGCACGCCGTCGACGAGGTGTTCACGGGGTGGCCCGCCCGGATCGTGCAGCACGAGACGGACCACCTCGACGGGGTGCTCTACCTGGACCGGGCCGAGCCGCGCTCGCTCGCCTCGAACCAGGCGATGGCCGAGCTCTGGGCCGAGCCCGCCCCGGTCCGGGCGGCGCGGGCCCTCGGGTTCGACCTGCCCGGCTGAGCGCGTCAGCTGTCGCGGTACGTCTCCAGCAGCCGCAGCCACACCTCGCTGATCGTCGGGTACGACGGGACCGCGTGCCACAGCCTGCTGATCGGCACCTGGCCGACGACCGCGACGGTCGCCGAGTGGATCAGCTCGCCGACGCCGGGTCCGACGAAGGTCACGCCGAGCAGGATCTCGCGTTCCAGGTCGACGACCATGCGGGCCTGCCCGCGGTAGTCCGCGCGGTACAGATAGGCGCCCGCGACCCAGGAGATGTCGTAGTCGACGGCCCGGACCCGGTGGCCGGCCTGCTCGGCCTCGGCCAGGGACAGACCCACCGCGGCGGCCTCGGGGGCGGTGAAGACGACCTGCGGGACGGCCGCGTGATCGGCGGTGGCGGCGTGCGCGCCCCAGGCCCGGGTGTCCAGCTCCGCCGTCCCGGAGGCGCGGGCGGCGATGGCCGCGCCGGCGATCCGTGCCTGGTACTTGCCCTGGTGGGTGAGCAGGACGCGGCGATTCACATCGCCGACGGCGTACAGCCACTCGCTTCCGGTGACCCGCAGGCTGTCGTCGGTCTCCAGCCAGGAGCCCGGCTCCAGCCCGATCGTCTCCAGGCCGATGTCGTCGCTGCGCGGGGCGCGCCCGGTTGCGAAGAGGATCTCGTCCGCCTCGATGCGCTCGCCCTGGTCGGTGACGACGACGACCGTGCCGCCCTCCCGGGTCACCGAGGTGACGGAGGTGCCGGTGCGGACGTCGGCACCGGCCTCGGTGAGCGACTGGGCGACCATCTCGCCGACGAAGGGCTCCATGCGGTTCAGCAGGCCCTTGCCGCGCACCAGCACGGTGACCCGGGAGCCGAGGCCCTGCCAGGCGGTGGCCATCTCGGCGGCGACCACTCCCCCGCCGACCACGACGAGCCGGCCGGGCGCGGCCTGGGCGCTGGTGGCCTCGCGGCTGGTCCACGGCTTGACCTGGTCGAGTCCCGGCAGGTCGGGCAGGACGGCCCGGCTGCCGGTGCAGACGGCCACGGCGTGCCGTGCGGTGAGCACGCGCCGGGTGCCGTCGGGGCCGGTCACCTCCACGGTCCGGTCACCGGCCAGGCGGCCGTGCCCGCGGTAGAGGTCGGCGCCGATGCGTTCGAGCCAGGTGACCTGTCCGTCGTCGTGCCAGTCCTTGGTGACCTCGTTGCGGTGGGCGAGCACCCGTGCGGTGTCGAGCGGGCCCTGAATGGTCTCGGCGAGGCCGGGCAGGTGCAGGGCGTCGGACTGGGCGATGACCGGCCGCAGCAGCGCCTTGCTGGGCATGCAGGCCCAGTAGGAGCACTCACCGCCCACCAGTTCGCTCTCCACGACCGCCGTGGTCAGACCGGCCGCGCGGGTGCGCTCGGCGACGTTCTCCCCCACCGGCCCGGCTCCGAGCACCACGACGTCGTACGCGATGGAATCCATTTCCGTCATGGGGTCAGTCTTACGGGTGGTGTGCCCGCTGGCCACACGGGTACGTGCGCGGAATAGGCGGCCCCATCGCCGTGTTGTCGCCCACGCTTCGCCCGGACACCCAGGAAGAGGGACACGCCATGAGCAGCACCATGGAGCTCACCAAGGAGAACTTCGACCAGACGGTCACGGACAACGAATTCGTCCTGATCGACTTCTGGGCGTCCTGGTGCGGGCCGTGCCGTCAGTTCGCCCCCGTGTACGAGAAGGCGGCCGAGGAGAACCCGGACCTGGTGTTCGCCAAGGTCGACACCGAGGCGCAGCCGGAACTCGCGCAGGCGTTCGGCATCCAGTCGATCCCCACGCTGATGATCGTGCGGGACCAGGTCGCCGTGTTCGCCCAGCCGGGCGCCCTGCCGGAGGCCGCGCTGGCCGATGTCATCGGGCAGGCCCGCAAGCTCGACATGGACGAGGTCCGCAAGGCCGTCGCCGCCCAGCAGGAGCAGGAGCAGGCACAGGAGCAGGCGGAGCAGAACGGGCAGTGAGGGCCCTGGCCCGCCGCACGGGTTCCGGGAGCGGAACCCGTGGGCCTGTGCCGGACGGGCCGCCTCAGAAGGGGTAGCCCGCCACGTCGCCGCGCACCGTCGTCCAGCGCACGTCGGTGAACGCCTCCAGGTTGGCGTCGCCGCCGAAGCGGGCGCCGGTCCCGGACGCGGCGACACCGCCGAACGGGGCGACGGCCTCGTCGTTCACGGTCTGGTCGTTGATGTGCACGATGCCGGTGGGGATCCGGTCGGCGAGGTCGAGGCCCCGGGCGGCGTCCCGGGTGACGATCCCCAGCGACAGGCCGTACGGGCTCGCGGCGGCGAGGGCGGCGGCCTCCTCGGCGTCGGAGAAGGAGCGCACGGGCGCGACCGGCCCGAAGACCTCCTCGGCGTAGGCGGGGGTGTCGTCGTCGACGCCCGCCAGGACGGTCGGGCGGTAGAACAGCCGCTCGTGGGTGCCGCCCGCCGCCAGTTTGGCGCCGCCGGAGGCGCTGGCCTCCACCAGGGAGCGGACCTTGTCCAGTTGGCCGCCGTCGATGAGCGGGCCGAGGTGGACCTGGTCGCGGTGCGGGTCGCCGACGGCCAGGGAGTCGGCCTTGGCGGCGAGGCGCTCCACGTACTCCTCGTACAGCGACCGGTGCACCAGGTGCCGGCCGGTCGTCATGCAGATCTGGCCCTGGTGGAAGAACGATCCCCAGGCGGCCGTGGAGATCACCGCGTCGAGGTCGGCGTCCTCCAGCACGATCAGGGCGGAGTTGCCGCCGAGTTCCAGGTGTGCGCGCTTGAGATGGCGTCCGGCGGCCTCGCCGACGGCCCGGCCCGCGGCCGTGGACCCGGTGAAGGAGACGACCGGGACGTGCGGGTCGGCGACCAGCGTCTGCCCGGCCTCGGCACCGCCCGGCAGGACGTGCAGCAGGTCCTCGGGCAGTCCGGCCTCGGCGAAGACGGCGGCCAGGGCCAGGCCGCCGCAGACGGCGGTGCGCGGGTCGGGCTTGAGGACCACGGCGTTGCCGAGGGCGAGGGCGGGGGCGACGGAGCGGATCGAGAGGATCAGCGGCGCGTTGAACGGCGCGATCACCCCGACGACTCCCACGGGGACCCGGCGCGTGTACGACAGGCGGGGCGCCTCGGTGGGCAGGACCTGTCCGGCCGGGCGGGAGGCGAGAGCGGCGGCCTCGTAGCACTCCTGGGCGGCGACGTGCAGTTCGAAGTCGGCCTTGCCCGGGATGGAACCGGACTCGCGGACGAGCCAGGTGCGCAGTTCGTCGGCGTGGGCCGCGAACAGGTCGCCCGCCCTGCGCAGGACCGCGGCCCGTGCGAAGTGCGGCAGCCGCGCCCACGCGGCCCGGGCGCCGTCGGCGGCCCGCGCGGCGGTGGCGACGTCGTCCGGGCCGGCCAGGGTGACGGTGCCCAGCGCCTCGCCGGTGGCCGGTTCGGTCACCGTGTGTCCGCCTCCCGACAGGGGGCGGGGCTGCCAGGACTGGGGGTCGAGCAACGGCATGACGACTCTCCGTTCGATCACCGGGGGTTCACAGGGGGAGCGGAAGTCCCGAGTAGTTCGCGGCCAGTTCGGCGGCGGCGTCACGGGATGCGGTGATCCGGCGCAGCCGTGTGAGCTGCATCCGGTGGTCGAAGGCATCTCCGTCGGGTCGTGTGTGCAGCATCCGGGTCATGTCGTCCGAGAACCGGGTGGCCTGCCACACGCGCCGGAGACACAACTCGCTGTAGTGGTCGAGCACGTGGGAATCGCCCGTGCGGTTCCACTCGACGAGTCCGCGGGCCAGGATCCGGACGTCCGAGACGGCGAGGTTGAGCCCCTTGGCGCCGGTGGGCGGGACGATGTGGGCGGCGTCCCCGGCCAGCAGGAGCCGGCCGTGCCGCATCGGCTCGTGCACGAACGCGCGCATCGGTGTGACCGACTTGGCGGTGATGGGGCCCCGGCACAGCGTCCAGTCGTCGTCCACGGCGAAGCGGGCGGCGAGTTCGTCCCAGACGCGGTCGTCGGGCCAGTCGCGCACGTCCGTGCCCTCGGGCACCTGGAGGTAGAGGCGCGACACCGAGGGCGAGCGCATGCTGTGCAGGGCGAAGCCGCGTTCACTGCGTGCGTAGATCAACTCCTCGCAGGACGGGGCCACTTCGGCCAGCACGCCCAGCCAGGCGTACGGGTAGGCGCGCGTGTACGACCGGCCGGCCGGCACCACGCCCCGGGAGATGCCGTGGAAGCCGTCGCAGCCGGCCACCCAGTCGCAGGTCAGGGTGCGCTCCCGGCCCTCGTGCCGGAACCGTACGACCGGTGCCGCGCTCTCCGGCTTCTCCACGGCCAGCACCTCCGCCTCGAACAACAGCGGGGGTCCCTCCGCGAGTTGGAGCGCGACGAGGTCCTTCACGATCTCGGTCTGCGCGTAGATCGTCACCGTGCGGCCGCCGGTGAGGGACGGGAAGTCGATGCGGTGGTGTTCGCCGTCGAAGCGCAGTTCGATGCCGTGGTGCACCAGCCCCTCGGCGTCCAGGCGTGCGGCGGCGCCGGCCTCGCGCAGCGCGTCGACGGTGCCCTGCTCCAGCATCCCGGCGCGCTGGCGCTGTTCGACGTACTCCCGCGACCGGCTCTCCAGCACCACGCAGTCGATCCCGGCCCGGTGCAGCAGCCGGGCGAGGAGCAGCCCGGCGGGACCGCCGCCGATGATGCCGACCGTGGTGCGCATGCACGCCTCCCTGGCGTCGACGCCGCGCTCCGCCGCGCGCGGTTGAGCCGGAGCCGCGGTGCGCCACGGTCACCGCGGGGGCGGCCGGGTCCGCGCGTGCACGGCCGGACGGCAGTTCGATGTGGACCGTGCACAGCCTAGGCCGCGGCAGCCGTCAGGGCATCAGGCCGTCGGCACCGATCTTGACGGTCCCGCGCGGAATCCGCACGGGTGCGTCAGGTCTGAGTGCCGGTCACCCGGGCCACCAGGTCGACCCAGCCCTTCTCCAGCCGCTCCAGGGGCATCCCGCGCTGCCGGGTGAGATGGCTGAGCAGGGCGGGGTCGAGGAAGGCGAGGAGCGTGTGCGCGAGCAGGTCGCAGTCGGCGCCGGGCCGGATCTGCCGCAGCAGCATCGTGACGTGGGTCTGCAGGGCCTGCTGGGCGGGGTGGGCGAAGCGCCGGGCGGGCTCGGCCTGGGCCGCCAGATGCAGGTCCAGTTGCTCCGCCGAGCGGTAGAGCACCGCGAGGCCGAAGGCGCGCAGCCGGTCGACCGGGGGTGCTCCGGGGCCCAGCGGGGGCGGGCCGCCCATGAAGTCGGCCTGGAGCGTGCGCGCGGAGTGGTCGAGGAGTGCCAGGAGCAGGCCGGTGCGGTCGCCGAACCGGCGGAAGACCGTGCCCTTGCCCACACCGGCCGCCGCGGCGACGGCCTCCATGGTGACGCCGGCCGCGCCGTGTTCGGCGATCAGCCGGGAGGCGGCCTCCAGCAGCCGGGCGCGGTTGCGGGCCGCGTCGGCCCGCAGGCATGGCTCGTCGGAAGCGGTGCTCACGTCGAACACCGGGGGTGCGCCGAGGGACTCCTCCGGCTGCGGAAAGGGCGGCAGAGCGGCGGACATGAAGTCAGCGTAAAGCATCGGGAATGAAACTGGACCGTAGTCCGCTTAGGATGCTAGAAGTTAAACGGACCCCGGTCCGGATCGTTTCGGCAGTGTTTCAGCATCCTTGGAGTTCGCATGTCTGTTCGCATCCTCGCGCTCGTCGGCAGCCTTCGCGCCGGTTCGCACAACCGTCAGCTGGCCGAGGCGGCCGTCAAGCTCGCTCCCGAGGGCGCCGAGGTCGTGCTGTTCGAGGGCCTGGCCGACATCCCCTTCTACAACGAGGACATCGACGTCGAGGGCAGCGTCCCCGCCACGGCCGCCAAGCTGCGCGAGGCCGCCCAGGCCGCCGACGGCTTCCTGCTCTTCTCCCCCGAGTACAACGGCACCATCCCGGCCGTCCTGAAGAACGCCATCGACTGGCTGTCCCGCCCGTACGGCGCCGGCGCCTTCGACGGCAAGCCGGTGGCCGTGGTCGGCACCGCGTTCGGCCAGTACGGCGGCGTGTGGGCGCAGGACGAGGCCCGCAAGGCCGTGGGCATCGCCGGCGGCAAGGTGCTGGAGGACGCCAAGCTGTCCATCCCGGGCTCCGTGACCCGCTTCGCCGAGACGCACCCGGCCGACGACGCCGAGGTCGCCGCGCAGCTGGCCGAGGTCATCGCCCAGATCCACGGCCACGCGGGCGAGAAGATCGCCGCCTGACCGGACACACCCCGTCGGCCGAGGGGCCGGAGCCGAGCGCTCCGGCCCCTTCCGGCGTCCCGGGCCGGGATCAGCCCGGATCCGCGAGCCGCGCCACGGCGGGAGCCGCCACCCAGGCGCTCGGGTGCGCTCCAGGTCAAGGACGCGCGGCGCCCCTGGTGCTTGCATGCGCGCTATAGCCGCATCGGCGGGAAATTGCACTGATGTCCTATCCTGGACCCACCCACTGTGTACGGAGGACTTCGGGGCCATGACAGCGACGGATCCCGCACGCACCGCCCTCACGCAGGGCTGGGGCGCCCTCTCCCTGCTGCACGGCAGGATCGAGGCCCACATCGAACGCGCCCTGCAGAGCCACCACGACCTCAGCGTCCGCGAGTACTCCCTGCTCGACGCCCTCAGCCGCCAGCACAGCGGCGAAGGCGGCCACCTGCAGATGAAACAGGTCGCCGACGCCGTCGTCCTCAGCCAGAGCGCCACCACCCGCCTCGTCACCCGCCTCGAGGACCGCGGCCTGCTCTCCCGCTACCTCTGCCCCACCGACCGGCGCGGCATCTACACCGACGTCACCGACCCCGGACTCCGCCTCCTCGACCAGGCCCGCCCCACCCACGACACAGCCCTGCGCGAAGCACTCGACGACGCCGCCCGCGACCCCGAACTCGCCCCCCTCGTCCGGGCCGTCGAGACACTCCGCCTGCCCGCCTGACCTGGGCGGCGGCCGACCCGTCATTGACGTGATCTTCGGCGGGGCCGTACACATGGCGTCATGAGCACCCCGCGTCTCCCCCTCGCCGGCATCACCGTCGTCAGCCTCGAACAGGCCGTCGCCGCGCCCTACGCCACCCGGCAGCTCGCCGACCTCGGGGCGCGGGTGATCAAGGTGGAGCGGCCCGGCGACGGGGACTTCGCCCGCCGCTACGACACCACGGTGCACGGGCAGTCCAGCTATTTCGTGTGGCTGAACCGCTCCAAGGAATCCCTCACGCTGGACCTGAAGTCGCCGCGCGGACGGGAGATCCTGCACGGGCTGCTGGACGGCGCCGACGTCTTCGTGCAGAACCTGGCCCCGGGCGCGGCCGGCCGGCTCGGCCTCGGGACGGCGGCGCTCGCCGAGCGGTGGCCCCGCCTGATCCCCTGCACGATCTCCGGCTACGGCACCTCCGGACCGTGGGCCGACCGCAAGTCGTACGACCTGCTCGTGCAGTGCCAGACCGGGCTGGTGTCGCTGACCGGGGACGCCACGAGCAGCGCCCGCGTCGGCATCTCCGTCGCCGACATCGCGGCCGGCATGTACGCCTACAGCGGCGTCCTCACCGCGCTGTTCACCCGCGCCACCACGGGGTCGGTCCACCCCGTCGAGGTGTCCCTCTTCGAGGCGCTGGCGGAGTGGATGGGGCAGCCCGCCTACTACACGGAGTACGGCGGCGCCCAGCCGGAGCGGCTGGGCACCCAGCACCCGACGCTCGCCCCGTACGGCACGTTCACGGCGGCCGACGGGCGGCAGGTGCTGCTCTCCATCCAGAACGAGCGCGAGTGGGCGGTGCTCTGCGCCCGGTTCCTGGGCCGGCCCGAGCTGACCGACGACCCGCGCTTCGCGACGAGTTCGGCCCGTGTCGCGCACCGCGCCGAGGTCAACGCCGTCGTGGCCGAGCGCTGCGCCCGCTCCACCGCCGAGAAGATCCTCAAGGAACTGGAGGATATCGGCGTCGCCTGCGCGGGCGTCAACGACATCGCCGCCTTCCTCGACCACCCGGTGCTGGCCGCCCGCGGCCGCTGGGGCGCGGTGGAGGTGCCGGGCGGAGCGAGCGTCCGCGCCCTGCTGCCGCCGGCCGACCTCGTGGGCGTGCCCGCGCGCATGGACCCCGTCCCCGCGGCCGGCGAGCACACCGACGCGATCCTCGCCGAACTCGGCCGCACCCCCGGGGAGATCGCGGACCTGCGCGCCGACGGCGTCGTCTGAGGCGCCGCCCGCCCCGGCTCCTCACCAGGGACACGGCCGAGCCGGGCACCCCGGACGCCGAACGCCTCGCGCGGCTCTCCGCCGGTCCGGCGCCGGTCTTCAGCGGCGCAGGGCCACCCGGGCGGCCGTGAGGGCTTGTTCGGCGTAGCCGCGGCCGAACAGGACGGCGTGGACGAGGAGCGGGAAGAGCTGGTGCAGGCCGACGCGTCCGGTCCAGCCGTCGGCGAGCGGGGTCTGCCGCCGGTAGCCGTCCAGCACGCGGTCCAGGTGGGGGCAGCCGAAGAGCTGGAGCATCGCGAGGTCGGTCTCGCGGTGCCCGCCGTGCGCGGCCGGGTCGATCAGCCTCACGTGCCCGTCGGCGCCCCACAGGACGTTGCCGTTCCACAGGTCGCCGTGCAGCCGCGCGGGAGGTTCGGCGGGGCCCGCCAGCTCGGGCAGCCGCTCGCAGACCTGCTCGAACACACCCGCCTCGGCGGGGCGCAGCGTCCCCGCGTCGACGGCCCGCCGCACATACGGCAGGACGCGGTGCGCGGCGTACCAGCCGGGCCAGTCGGGGCCGGTGGTGTTGCGCATCGCGGCGCGGCCGATGTACGCGTCCTCGGGACCGCCGGGCGGCGGCGCGCCGAACGCGGGGGCGCCCGAGGCGTGCAGGGCCGCGAGGCCCCGGCCGAAGCGCTCGGCGGCCACCGCGCCGGACCGGCCGGTGACGACCCGGTCGGTGACGAGCCAGCGCGCGTCGTGGCCGTGGACCCGCGGGACGCGCACCGTGCCGGCGTCGGCCAGCCAGCGCAGTCCCGCGGCCTCGGCCCGGGCCGCCCGCTCCCCGTCGCCGCGCTTGACCACGACCACACGCCCGCCGTCCAGGGTCACTTCGGTCAGCGTCGCGGTCAGGGGCCGTTCACCGGTCACGGGGAGCCCGGTGAAGTGCGCGGCGACCGCGCCCGGGCTGTCGAAGCTGCTGTGCACGGTGGTCAGCGTACGGCGGGTGCCCGGGGCCGCTCCGGGGGCGCGGGCGCGGCCTGTCCTCCCTGCGGACCACGAAGTTCCGTCTGCGTGCAACCTTTCCGTCAAGTCGGCTGTCTCTCCTAATATCAGGCACTTCACCTCTCTGGGGACGCAATGGGACGAACAAGAATGGCGTGGGCGGCGACCGCCGCGCTGGTGGCCGCCGCGTCGGCCGTGGCGGCCGTCCCGGCCGGGGCCACCACGCCCACCACCAAGGCCACGGCCTGCCCCACCGGTTGGGGCAGCCAGGCCGAGACCCGCTCGGCCGCCACGATGAAGCCGGTGACGAACGTCAGGACCGGCCGGCACACCTGCTTCGACCGCATGGTCGTCGACGTCCCCGGCGCGGGCACCGGGCGGCTCGGCTACTCCGTCCAGTACGTGAGCCGCGTCCACCAGGACGGTTCGGGACGTCCCGTCACCGTCGGCGGCGGGGCCGTGATCGAGGTACGGCTCGCCGCGCCCGCCTACGACGCCGACAGCGGCGAGCCCACCTACCCGGCCCGGTCCGGTCAGCGGCTGCCGGGGGTGAACCTCACGGGGTACCGGACGTTCCGGGACGCGCGGTTCGTCGGCAGCTTCGAGGGGGACACGCAGATCGGGCTCGGCGTCCGGGCCCGGCTGCCGTTCCGGGTGTGGGTGGCGGACGGCCGGATCGTCGTCGACGTCGCGCACAACTGGACCGGCGCACGGTAGCCGGTACCCCTCCGGAGCACCTGCCGCGGGGCACGCCGCCCACCGCTCCGGCCGCGGGCGGCGTGTGCCACCTCACGCGCCGGTTACGGTTCGTCCAACCTCTGGTTGCCGGGCCATGATCGCGCCACTATGGGGCCATGACACTGGCCCAACGCGCCATGGAACGCCTGGAAGTCTGGCCCGATCTCAGTGCGGGCCCGGCCGGCTGTGGCGCGGGGCGGGCACTGCGCTCAGCCCACAGCGAGATCGTGCACTTCCACTCGGACCGGGAGGTGGATCTGCATCTCACCCTTCCCGCGATCCAGCGTTTCGGGCGGGGCCTGTGGGACTCCACGGCGGTGCGGCTGGTGCCGGGTTCGCGCTGGGTGACGCTTCATCTGGGGTGCGAGGCGGACGTCGACCTGCTGATGAGTCTGGTCAGTGTCGCCCTGAAGGCCCATCAGGGCGGGCCGCCGGCCGACGGGCCGCCGCACCGGGCGGCGTGCAACTTCCGCCGGGTGACGGTGCTTCCGCGCGCCGAGGCCGGCTGACCCGGGCGAAGCCGTTCAGCGCACGAGGCAGGGCCGCTTGGGGTCGAAGGTCCAGCCCTCGATCAGATGCCGCATGCCGGCGGCGTCGTCCCGGCCCGACAGGGCCTTCTCCCGGTGCAGTTCGTGGGCGGCGAGGAGCCGGTCCCGGTCCAGCCGGACGCCCAGTCCGGGGGTGTCCGGCACGGCGACCTCGCCGCCGGTGATCCTGGGCGGCTCGACGGTGAGCCGTTCTCGGCCCTCCTGCCAGATCCAGTGGGTGTCCAGGGCGTTGTACTTCCCCGGCGCCGCGGCGCCGCAGTGGGCCATCATCGCCAGCGAGATGTCGAAGTGGTTGTTGGAGTGGCACCCCCAGGTCAGTCCCGTCGCGTGGCAGAGCTGGGCGACGCGTACCGACCCCCGCATGGTCCAGAAGTGCGGGTCGGCCAGCGGGATGGACACCGACTGCAGGGCGAGCGCGTGGGTCAGCTGACGCCAGTCGGTGGCGACCATGTTGGTGGCGGTGGGCAGTCCGGTGGCCCGGCGGAACTCCGCGAGGACCTCCCGGCCCGAGTAGCCGTCCTCCGCCCCGCACGGGTCCTCGGCGTAGGCCAGGGTGCCGACGAGCGGACGGCACAGCTCGACGGCCTCGCGCAGCGACCAGGCGCCGTTGGGGTCCAGGGTGATCCGCGCGCCGGGGAAACGGTCCTTGAGCGCGCGGACGGCCTCCACCTCCCGCGGGCCGGGCAGGACGCCGCCCTTGAGCTTGAAGTCCTGGAAGCCGTACAGGGCGTGGGCGGCCTCGGCCTGCCGGACGATCGCCTCGGGGGTCAGCGCCTCCTCGTACCGGACGCGGTACCAGTCGACCGGTGAGCCGGGATCGCGCACGTAGTCCAGGCCGGTGCGGTCCGCGTCGCCGACGTAGAAGAGGTAGCCGAGCATGCGGACCGTGTCGCGCTGCTTGCCGTCGCCGAGCAGTGCGGCGACCGGGACCTCCAGGTGCTGCCCGAGCAGGTCCAGCAGGGCGGACTCGACGGCCGTGACCGCGTGCACGGTGGTGCGCAGGTCGAAGGTCTGCGCCCCGCGCCCGCCGGCGTCACGGTCGGCGAAGGCCGCTTCGATCGCGCGCAGGACCTGCTTGTAGTCGCCCACGCGGGCGCCGACGACCAGCGGCCCGGCGTCGCGCAGGGTCCGGGTGATCGCCTCGCCGCCCGGTACCTCCCCCAGTCCGGTGCGGCCCTCGGAGTCCTCCAGGACGACGACGTTGCGGGTGAAGTACGGGGCGTGCGCGCCGGACAGGTTGAGGAGCATCGCGTCCCGTCCGGCGACCGGATACACGGACAGGCGGGTGACGACGGGCTGGGTCATGACGGGACGCCGATCTCGGGAGCTGTCTACATATGGAGACGGAGGTTACGTCCGTGGACAGCTCAGGGTCAATGGCCCGGTGGTCGGCTCCCTGGCGCATACCTCCAGCCCGTCCAGTGCAGGACGGACACCGCGACGACCGGCCCCTGCGGCGGTCGGTCCACGTACTGCGGATACTTGGCCCGCAGCAGCTCCACCGCGTCCGCGTGCCCCGCGCGGGTCTCCTCGTCGGGCGCGCCGGGTTCGAGGACGCGGGCACCTCCGTCGGCCCGCACCCACCACAGCCGTTCCCAGTCCTCGTCGTACAGGTCCGCGAGCAGGCAGACGGCCGGGTGGACGGCGATGTCGCGCAGCCGCGCCGGGCGGAGGGTGCTCTTGGGCTTGTGGTCGATGGCGGTCACCACGTCGTCGCCGCGCGACGCGAAGACGACCGGCACCAGATGCGGACGCCCCGACGGGGCGATCGTCGCCAGCCTCGCGACCCGCGCCGCGGCGAACCGCTCCCGCGCCTCGTCCTGCTCCATGTCCGGCATGCCGGCTCCTTCGGCCAGGGGGCGCGAGCCGCGGCGTCACGGGTCGGGCGACGCGTCCGCGATGTCGTCCGACGCGCTGTCCGTGCCCCGTGCGGTCCAGTCGTAGGGCCCGCCGCCGCGCCACTCGATCAGCTCGGGGTCGTCGACGGCCCGGTCCTCCGCGGGCAGGCCCGCGCGGTGGACCAGGTCCATGACGTCGAACAGGCTGTACGCGGTGCCCGTGGTCTCGCCACGGATCGTCACCGGACGTCCGCCGTCCGGCTGCGGCGGCTGCACCACCACGGGGGGACGCGTGCTCATGACACCACCATGCGCTCTCGACGGCCGCCGCGCAGCCCGGCGTACCGGACGGTCAGTCGGACGGCCCAGCGTCCTCGGGCGGGTCTGCTGCCAGTCATGCCGCCGCCCTACCCACGGACACGGGACCCACACCCGGCCGCGGGTGAGAATCCCGTGTGCGCGGCCGGCGAGACGTTACGGCAGCGGGGTGCCGCCCGTCGCGTTGACGATCTCCGCCGTGATGAAGCTCGCCTCCTGGGAGGCGAGATAGACATAGGCGGGGGCGATCTCGGCCGGCTGGGCCGGACGGCCCATGGGGCTCTGCTTGCCGAACTCGGCCGTGTCGGGCAGCGTCGCCGGGATCAGCGGCGTCCACACCGGGCCCGGCGCCACCGCGTTCACGCGGATGCCGCGCTCGACCAGCATCTGGGCCAGGCCGTGGGTGAAGGTCACGATCGCGCCCTTCGTCATGGCGTAGTCCAGCAGGTGGGGGCTGGGCTGGTAGGCCTGGACCGACGTCGTGTTGATGACGCTGCCGCCCTCGGGGATGTGCGGCACGGCGAACTTGGTCAGCCAGAACATCCCGTAGAGGTTGGTGCGCATCACGCGGTCGAACTGCTCGGTGCTGATCGCCTCGATGCCGTCCGGCTGGGACATCTGGTAGGCGGCGTTGTTCACCAGCACGTCGATCCGCCCGAACTCCTCGACGGCCCGGTCGATCAGCGCCCGGCAGTTCTCCTCGTCCCGGATGTCGCAGGACACGGCGACCGCCTTGCGGCCGGCCTCCTCCACCAGCCGCGCGGTCTCGCGGGCCTCGTCGGCCTCCTCCTCCAGGTAGGTGAACAGGACGTCGGCGCCCTCCCGGGCGAAGGCCAGCGCGACGGCCCGCCCGATGCCGGAGTCACCGCCGGTGATGACGCTCGCACGGCCCTCCAGCCGGCCGGAACCGCGGTAGCTGTCCTCGCCGTGGTCGGGCGGCGGGTCCATCGGGCCGGTCCAGCCCGGGTGCGGCTGGTCCTGCTCGGGGAAGTCGGGCTGCGGGTGCTGGGTGGCCGGGTCTTGCTGCCGGTGCTGCGGGTCGGTCACGACGGCCTCCTGGACCGGTCGAACGGGCACGATCCGCGACCGGGTTCCCGCTCGGCCGGAAGCCAAAAGCGATCAAGCCGCACGGCCCCCGGATGCCGGCGCGCCCCACGCCCCGCCCTCAGACGTCCTGGTCCCGGTCGAGCAGCGCCCGCACGCCCTGCGCGGTCAGCGCCAGCTGCTCGGGCGACCCGGCGTCGATGACCAGGGACAGCTCGTCCGACGGCCAGCCGTGGGCCAGCGCGCCGAGCCGGACCGTGTGGTGCCGGCGCGTCTGCGGCATGGCCTCCTCCATGCGGGCCGGCGACGTGAAGACGGGCACCAGGGAGGTGCCGTCCTGCTGTTCGAACACCGGCAGTGTCAGGGCCGCCGGGCCCGGACCCTCGCCGTCCGCCGCGGCCGGGACCAGCACCTCGCTGTCCGCCAGCGTGCTCAGCGCCGTCTGGTCGGCGCCCTTCTCCACGACCGTACGCAGGGCGTCCTGCGCGGCCGCTGCCGAATTGTCGAACTGGGGGTCGGTCATGGTGCGTCCCCTCGCCCTGGGAGTCGCCGCGGACCGGGTCACGGGCGGTGCGTCCGGTACGCGGCCGGACGCACCGGGTACCCCCGGCACGACACCGTATGTGGGTGGGCGCCGGGCGGTCGGCCCCGTCCGGCGTTTCGCCGCGGGCGGGCCGGGCACCCGGCGCCCGCGCCGACGCCGAGGAGGAGTGCCATGTCCTTCCGCGACCGCACCCACGCCGGACGGGAGCTGGCCCTGCGGCTGACCGGCGGGACGGGTTCCGGTGATCCGTTCGATCCGGTCGTGCTGACCCTGCCCCCCGGCGGTGTGCCGGTGGCCGCCGAGGTGGCCCGCGCGCTGCAGGCGACCCTGGACGTCCTGGTGGCCGGGGAGATCAGGACGCCGGTCCGGCCGGAGACCACGATCGGGGCACTCGTCGCCGACGACCCGCCGCTGTACGACCGCGACAGCCTGGCCATGATGCACCTGTCCGAGGACCGGCTCGGCGACATCGTCGTGAACGAGCGCAACGCGCTGCACCGGCGCGAGTACCGGTATCGCGGCCTGCGCCCGCTGCCGTCCGTCGCGCGCCGCACGGTCTTCCTCGTGGACGACGGACTGACGACCGGGCTGACGGCCACCGCGGCCCTGCGGTTCCTGCGCCGTCACGGTCCCGCGCGCCTGGTGCTGGCGGTGCCCGTCGGCAGCCCTCGCACGGTCCGCCCGCTGCGGGCCGAGTGCGACGACCTCGTCTGTCTCGTCCAGCCGCCGCGGCTGCACGCGGTCGGCGAGTGGTACGAGGACTTCGGCGCCGTCTCCGAGGAGGAGGTCACCGGGACACTGCACGCGTTCCGGACCCCTGCTTGAAGAACGGCCCGCGCCCCCGGCGGTGGCTCGTGGCCTCGTGCCCGACATGGAGTTCGACCTGCGCCGACCAGACGTTCGGAACCACGCCTCAGTGCACGGAGAAACCGCCGTCCACGAAGATCGACTGCCCGGTGACATAGGCGGAGGCGCGGCTCGCGAGGAACACGGCGGCACCCGCGAAGTCCTCCGCCAGGCCGTTGCGCCCGACGAGGGTGCGCGCGGCGAGCGCGGCGACCTTCTCCGGGTCGGACGACAGCCGGGCGTTCAGGGGCGTCATGACGAACCCCGGCACGAGCGTGTTGCAGGTGACGCCGTACGGCGACCACGCCTCCGCCTGGGAGCGGGCCAGCGACTCCAGGCCGCCCTTGGAGACGCCGTAGGCACCGCTCTGGACGAAGGCGCGGTGGGCCTGCTGCGAGGTGACGTGGATGATCCGCCCGAAGCCCCGCTCGGCCATGCCGGGTCCGAACCGCTGCCCCAGCAGGAACGGCGCCTCCAGGTTCAGGGCCATGGTGGCGTCCCAGACGTCCTCGCCGAGCTCGCCCAGCGGGGGACGCAGGTTGACGCCGGCCGAGTTGACCAGGATGTCGGGCTCGCCGAACACCGCGGCGGCCTCCTCGGCCGCGGTCCGCACGCCGTCGCGTGTGCTCAGGTCCGCGCTGACCCAGGCCGCGCGGCAGCCGTGCTCCTCCAGGGCGGCGACCGTGGCGGCGAGCTCCGCCTCCCGGCGGGCGACGACCACGACCCGGGCGCCGGCGCGGGCCAGGGCCTCGGTGACGGCGCGGCCGATGCCGGAGCTGCCGCCGGTCACGACGGCGACCCGGTCGTCCAGGGAGAACAGTTCGGAGAGGTAGGGCTGCGAGGTCATGACCGCACCCTACGGTCGGGCCGTGTGAGCGCGGCCGGGGCGGGGCACTCGACGTCCGCGGCGGCCCGACCGGGGCCGCCCGCGCGGACCGGAGGTGGAGAACATGGGGCACGGCGGAAACGTCATCGACGAGCTGATGACCGATCACCGCGAGGTCGAGGAGCTCTTCGGCAGGATCGAGGCTCTTCCGCCCGGTGACAAGAACCGCAAGCTGTACGCCGACCAGGTCACCATCGAGCTGGTCCGGCACTCGGTGGCCGAGGAGGAGTATCTGTACCCGGCGGTTCGCAAGCATGTGGACGGCGGAGACGCGATCGCCGACCGGGAGATCGAGGACCACGCCGAGGCCGAGCAGATCATGAAGGACCTCGAGGGCTGCGACGTCGAGGACACCGCGTTCAACCGGCTGATCAACCGGCTGACGACCGAGGTGCGGGCGCACATCGCGGACGAGGAGCAGAACCTCTTCCCGAGGCTGCGCGCGGCCTGCCCTCCGGAGGCGCTGGACGAGCTGGGCGACAAGGTGCGGTTGGCGAAGAAGACGGCGCCGACCCGGCCGCACCCGGCGGCCCCGGACAAGCCGCCGGCCAACAAGCTGCTGGCACCGGGCGTGGGCCTGGTCGACCGGATGCGCGACGCGCTGTCGGGCCGCGGCAAGAAGGTGTGAGCGGCGGGCCCGCCTAGGCGGCCAGGGGGGCCCGGCCCGGGTCCAGGCGCTCGCGCAGGGCAGGTCCGTGCAGCGCGGCCACGGGGGCCACGAGGTCGGGGTGGCGCAGCAGCGCGGCCGCCTCACGGTCGTACGGATCGGGCGACACCAGGCGGCGGAACTCGGCGGGCACCGAGGTCGCGTGGCCGACCTCGGCCGTCGCGGCCACGGCCCGCCGGGCCAGTTCGGGGTCGGTGAGCAGGCAGGCCGCCCAGCTGGCCACGACCTCGTCGACCCAGGAGCGCCAGGCGCTGTCCGTGTCGTCGGGGGCGGCCGCGTCGGCGCCGGTGATCCAGTCGAGGCCCGCCGAGCCGCCCGGGCCGGCCATCGACACGAGCGCGACGTCGGTCGGGGTGGGGTAGCGCAGCCAGGCGGCGACGGTCACGGCCTGCCGGGCCTGGACCTCGCCGAGGGCGTCGGCGAGGGCGCCGCCGCACGCGGGATAGGAGCGGATCAGCCACTGGGTGGTCGCCGCTATGAGCGGGGAGAGATCTGCGAGCACTGCGGGACCGTCCGGGGACTGACGAGGTGCTGGGGTCGCCGACACCGTAGCTCCGCGCCCTCGCCCGGGGACATGGCCGCCGCCACGTTCTCCGCGTGGCCTCCCCCACACCCCCGCGCACCCGTGAGCACCGATATATACGAGAACGTCCGGGCCGGCCGGCCCGGACGTCTCGCGGGAGTGATCAGACCAGGTCGTACCGGTCGAGGTTCATGACCTTGACCCAGGCGTCGACGAAGTCCTTCACGAACTTCTCCTTGGCGTCGTCGCTCGCGTAGACCTCGGCGAGCGCGCGCAGCTCGGAGTTGGAGCCGAAGACCAGGTCGGCGCGGCTGCCGGCCCACTTCAGCTCACCGGTGGCGGCGTCCCGGCCCTCGAACGTGGTCTGGTCCGAGGACGTCGACTTCCACGCGGTGCCCATGTCAAGCAGGTTGACGAAGAAGTCGTTGGTCAGGGCGCCGGGGGTGTCGGTGAAGACGCCCAACTGCGACTGCTGGTGGTTGGCGCCCAGCACGCGCAGGCCGCCGACCAGGACGGTCATCTCGGGGGCGGTCAGCGTGAGCAGGTTGGCGCGGTCCAGCAGCAGGTACTCGGCCGGCAGGCGGTTGCCCTTGCCGAGGTAGTTGCGGAATCCGTCGGCCGACGGCTCCAGCGCGGCGAACGACTCGACGTCGGTGTGCTCCTCCGTCGCGTCGACGCGGCCCGGCGTGAACGGCACCTGGACGTCGAACCCGGCGTCCTTGGCGGCCTTCTCCACGGCCGCGGAGCCGGCGAGGACGATCAGGTCGGCGAGGGAGACCTTCTTGGCGCCGGTGTTGAACTCGCTCTGGACGCCCTCCAGGACCCGCAGGACCTGCGCGAGCTGGTCGGGGTCGTTGACCTCCCAGCCGCGCTGCGGCTCGAGGCGGATACGGGCGCCGTTGGCACCGCCGCGCTTGTCACTGCCGCGGAACGTCGAGGCCGACGCCCAGGCGGTGCTGACCAGCTGCGAGACGGTCAGGCCGGACTCCAGGATCTTGGCCTTGAGGACCTGGACGTCGGAGGCGTCGACGGGCTCGCCCACGGCCTCCGGCAGCGGGTCCTGCCACAGCAGCGTCTCCTCGGGGACCTCGGGGCCGAGGTAGAGGGACTTCGGGCCCAGGTCGCGGTGGGTCAGCTTGTACCAGGCGCGGGCGAAGGCGTCCGCGAACTCCTGCGGGTTCTCGTGGAAGCGCTGGGAGATCGGGCCGTAGACCGGGTCGAAGCGCAGCGCCAGGTCGGTGGTGAGCATCGTGGGCAGACGCTTCTTCGACGGGTCGTGGGCGTCGGGGATGATCGCCTCGGCGTCCTTGGCCACCCACTGCTTGGCGCCGGCCGGGGACTCGGTGAGCTCCCACTCGTGGCCGAAGAGGATGCCGAAGAAGTCGTTGGTCCACTGGGTCGGCTTGGTGGTCCAGGTGACCTCCAGACCGGAGGTGATGGCGTCGCCGCCCTTGCCGGTGCCGTGGGTGGACTTCCAGCCGAGGCCCTGCTCCTCCATGGAGGCGGCCTCGGGGTCGTTGCCGACGGCGTCGGCCGGGCCCGCGCCGTGGGTCTTGCCGAAGGTGTGACCACCGGCGATGAGGGCGACGGTCTCCTCGTCGTTCATCGCCATGCGGCGGAACGTCTCACGGATGTCGCGGGCCGCGGCGACCGGGTCAGGGTTGCCGTTGGGGCCCTCGGGGTTGACGTAGATGAGGCCCATCTGGACGGCGCCGAGCGGGTTCTCCAGCTCGCGGTCGCCGCTGTAGCGCTGGTCGTCGAGCCAGGTGGTCTCGGGGCCCCAGTAGACGTCCTCGTCGGCCTCCCAGACGTCGGCGCGGCCGCCGCCGAAGCCGAAGGTCTCGAAGCCCATGGTCTCCAGGGCGACGTTACCGGTGAGGATCATGAGGTCGGCCCAGGAGATGGACTGGCCGTACTTCTTCTTGACCGGCCACAGCAGACGACGGGCCTTGTCCAGGTTGCCGTTGTCCGGCCAGCTGTTCAGGGGGGCGAAGCGCTGCTGGCCGCGGCCGGCGCCGCCGCGGCCGTCGCTGATGCGGTAGGTGCCGGCGCTGTGCCAGGCCATACGCATCATCAGCGGGCCGTAGTTGCCGAAGTCGGCCGGCCACCAGTCCTGCGAGTTGGTCAGGACCTCGGCGATGTCGCGCTTCACGGCGTCGAGGTCGAGGGCCTCGAACGCCTGGCGGTAGTCGAAGTCCGCGCCGAGCGGGTTGGCGACGACCGGGTCCTTGGCGAGGATCTTCAGGTTGAGCCGTTCAGGCCACCACTGGCGGTTTCCGCCGCCCTGGGTCGGGTGCGCTGCGCGATCGTGCGCGACGGGGCAGCCGCCGCCTGTGCCCTCCGCCTTCGCGTCGGTGACGATCGCATCGGAGTTCTCAGCCATGGGAAACCTTCCGGACTAGGTGAATCACAGTGCGCGGGGCGCACCGGTGGTGGTGGAGCAGCCGGGGCACAGGCCCCAGTAGATGACCTCGGCCTCGTCGATGGCGAAGCCGTGGTCGTCGGAGGCGGTCAGGCAGGGCGCCTCGCCGACCCCGCAGTCGACGTCGGCGACGACACCGCACGAACGGCAGACGACGTGGTGGTGGTTGTCACCGACGCGGCCCTCGAACCGGGCGGGGCTGCCGGCCGGCTCGATACGACGTATGAGTCCGGCCGCGGTGAGGGCGTGCAGCCCTTCGTACACGGCCTGGAGGGAGACATGACCGACGCGATCGCGCACCCCGGAGGCGATGGCCTCGACGCCGAGGTGGTCACCGGCGCGGACGGCTTCCAGCAGCGCGACACGCGCGGCGGTCACCCGCAGGCCGGCGCCGCGGAGCTCCTCGGCGGGGGTGGGAGTCTGGGCTGCGGTCATGACGACAACCTATCGCGCTAAACACGAACGACTCAAGAAAACGAACGATGAAAGTCTGGGGGTTCCCAAGAGGCCCGCCAACTGGTGCACATGACACTCCGTGAGACCCCCCATAGCGCTAAAAAGCATCTTTTCTGACATTTACTGATCACTTCTCGTCAAGGCATCCCTTCGTCGCAGACCAAGCGAACTCGACGGAGGTACACACGCATGCTCGGCAGACCCACAGACGGCCGCCGCGCCGCCCTGACCGCTCTCGGCGTCCTCGCCGTCACCGCGATGACCACGGCCGCGGCGGCCGCGCCGCCCCCCGCGCCGCTGCCCGCGTCCATCGCCGCCCAGACGGTCGGCGCCGACCGGCCCCCGGCCCAGGTGCTGCGGGCCCTGGAGCGGGATCTGAAGCTGACGTCCGCTCAGGCGGCCGAGCGCCTCGTCAACGAGGCCGAGGCGGGTGTGCGCGCGGGCCGGCTGCGTCTCTCCCTCGGGCAGCGGTTCGCCGGCGCCTGGCTGACGGGGGCGACCGCCGCCGAGCTGACCGTGGCGACGACGCACTCCTCGGACGTGTCGGCCATCGAGGCGCAGGGCGCGAAGGCGGCCGTCGTGAAGCGGCCGCTCGCCGACCTCGAGGCCGTCAAGGAGAAGCTGGACAAGGCCGCCGCCGGCGCCGCGACGCAGGAAGCCCCGGTCTGGTACGTGGACATGCCGTCGAACCGGGTCGTCGTGCGGGCGGCCCGGCGCGCGGCCGCCACGTCGTTCATCAGGGCGGCCGGAGCCCAGGACGCGGGCGTCGCCGTCGTCGTGTCGGCCGAGCGGCCCCGGCCGCTGGCGGACCTCGTGGGCGGCGAGGCCTACTACATCGAGAACTCCGCCCGCTGCTCCATCGGGTTCTCCGTCACCAAGGACCAGCAGCAGGGCTTCGTCTCCGCGGGCCACTGCGGCAAGCCGGGCAACAAGACGACCGGCGCCAACCAGGCCGCGCAGGGTGGGTTCCAGGCGTCCACGTTCCCCGGCAAGGACATGTCCTGGGTGGCCGCGAACAGCGACTGGACCGCCACTGCCGACGTCAAGGGCGAGGGCGGGCAGAAGACCCAGGTCACCGGTTCCGTCCAGGCGCTCGTCGGGGCGTCGATCTGCCGTTCCGGCTCCACCACGGGCTGGCACTGCGGGACCATCCAGCAGCACGACACGAGCGTCCGCTACTCCGAGGGCACGGTCGACGGGGTCACCAGGACCACGGTGTGCGCCGAGCCCGGGGACTCCGGCGGCCCCTACCTGTCGGGGTCGCAGGCCCAGGGCGTGACCTCGGGCGGCTCGGGCGACTGCACGAGCGGCGGCACCACCTACTACCAGCCGGTCAACCCGATCCTGAGCGACTTCGGCCTGGTGCTGAAAACGACGACCGCGCAGAAGGGCACGCAGGCCACGCCGGACGAGCAGGCGAAGGACCAGTGGGCGTCGGGCCGCGTCTACGAGGCCGGCAGCACGGTCACCGTCGCCGGGGTGCGCTACCAGTGCCTCCAGAGCCACCAGGCGCAGACCCGGTGGGCGCCGGACGGCACACCCGCCCTGTGGCAGCGGGTGTAGCCGGACCGCAGGACGCACCGCGGCCGGTGCGGGGCCGGGCCCCGCACCGGCCGGTGTGCGTCAGTCCTCCGCGAGGAGCGCGTACGCCGTGGGCACGAACGGGTCGCGGGCGCGGTAGCGGCGGGTGCACACCGCGACCAGCGCTGTCCCGGTGTCCGGACGGAAGCCGAGGAAGGCCTGCTGGCCGAGGGTGGCCCCGCTGTGGAAGTACATCGGGCCGCCGTCGGTGGGGTGCCGGAACCACGCCACGGTGTGCTCGTGGACGTGTCCCCGGCCGCGCCGCAGCACCGGGGTGCGCACCGCGCGCAGCGCGCCGGCCGCCGGGGAGCCGGCCGGGTCGAGGTGCGCCTCCAGGAAGGTGAGCAGGTCGTGCGGGGTGGCCCGGACGGCACCGGCCGCGTCGAATCCGCCCGCGTCGAAGGGGAGGGTGGGGGTGCGGCCGTCCTTGCCGTGCCCGGTCGCGTCGGTCTTGGGGTCCTCCGGGCGCAGCGAGGTGCCGTTCAGGCCGAGCGGGCGCAGCACCCGCTCGGCCAGCAGTTCCTCCCAGGGCGTGCCGGTCACGGCGGCCAGGGCGTGCCCGAGCACGGCGACGCCGAAGTTGGAGTAGTGCCACCGGGTGCCGGGCCGGTGCCGGGGGCGGTGGCGCAGGAAGGCGTCGACGACCCGTTCGGCGGGGTAGTGGCCGTAGGGGTTGGTGCGCCAGGCGGGCAGCGCGGCGCGGTGGAAGCCGGGCGGCAGGGCGGGCAGTCCCGCGGTGTGCGTGACGAGGTGGGCGAGGGTCACGGGGTCGGCGCCGGTGGGGCGGCCCGGTCGCAGGCAGGCGGCGGCGGGTTCGCCCCCGGTCAGCAGGCCGCGTTCGACGAGCCGCGCGAACAGCAGTCCGGTGAACGCCTTGGAGGCCGAGCCGATCTCGTAGCGCAGGTCCTGCCGGGGCACCGCCGGGGACACAGCGGTGCCCCCGCAGTGCAGGGTGCGGCGGCCGTCGCGGGACACCGCGAAGACGACGTCGGGGGCGTCCACGGCGTCGACGGCCCGCACCAGCCGCTCGGCCGGGCCGTCGTCCCCGCGAGGGGCGGCGGCCTGCCGAGCGGTGTCCTCGGCCGCGCCCGGCCAGGGCGTCGCGGGGGCGCTCATGCGGTGGCGTGGGTGAGGGCGGTCAGGGCCCGGGAGGTGGCCAGCACCGAGGCGAACGCGGCCACCAGCGTCGGGTGGTAGACGAGGTCGAACACCTCGTCCGGGTCGCCCTCGGGCATCGACCGCACGGCCGGCATGGCGCCGTCGGCCTGCTGCGCGGCGGCGAATCCCGCCCAGGCACGCCCGTCCAGGGTGGGGCGGGGCAGGCAGGCGTCGACGACGAGGAGTTCGCCGAGCAGGTCCCAGCGCTCCAGGTCCAGCCAGTCGTCGATCCAGACCGGCAGCCAGGTGGTGAGGTAGTCGACGAGACGCGGCGACAGCCCCTCGGGGCGTGCCCCCCACTCGGTCAGGTGGAACACCGTGTGCGTGACGTCGTAGGCGATGTGGCCGCCGACGGTCCACGGTTCGGGGGTGTGGCCCAGCCAGGTGGCGCCCGCGAGGTCCTCCTCGGGGGTGCGCGGGGCGAGGCCGAAGCGGCGCTGGAACGCGGCCAGCCCGAGCCGGCGGTTCGGGTCCACCTCGAGCGCCGACCAGCTCTCCAGCCGGTGGTAGAGGCGCACCGCGCGCTCCACCTCGGGCTCGGTGTACCCGAGTTCCTTGTACGGCAGGTACACCTCGAAGGGGATGGGCGACAGCGGTTCGACGCGCTGGCCGCGGGCCAGCATGCGGCCGCCGTCCAGGGTCTCGCGCCAGGTGTGGTCGAGGAGCCGGCGGGCCAGGTCGGCCTGCCGGGATCCGGCCACGCCCTCGCGGAACAGCACCCGGCAGATCAGGGCCAGTTCGCCGACGGGTTTGAAGCGGTCAAGGAAGCCGATCTCGGGATCGGCGTCGGGTTCGAGGCGGAATCCGTCGCGGTGGGCCCACAGCCACTCCAGGGCGCGGACGCCGACGGTGTGCATGAGGCGGGTGTCGGTCATCCGGGCACTCCTTGTCCCCTGTACCGGTGGTGTCCGCCCGTGCCGGCGGCGGCCTCGGCGGTCAGGTGTGCGAGGCACTGCGCGGCGGCGAAGGCGGCCATGAGCGTGGAGTGGTAGCAGTGCAGGAAGTCCGGCTCCCGGCCGCCGCCGTACTCCTGCTGCGGGAGGGCGCCCGAGGCGCACTGGGCGTCGGCGATCCGGGGCCAGGCGTCCCGCAGGACGCCGGGGTCGGGCGGGTCCGGCAGGCTCCCCGCCACGACGAGCAGTTCGCAGCTCAGGTCCCACATGCCGGCGTCGAGGCAGGTGTCGAGCCAGGCGGGCAGCCAGTGGGCGAGATAGGCGGACAGGTCCGCGGGGACGGCGCCGGGGGCGCGGCCCCAGTCGGTGAGGTGGAAGACGACGTGGGTGAGCGCGTACCCGGCGGAGCGCCCGAACGTCCAGGGTTCCGGGAGGCCGCCCAGCCAGGTCCGCCGCAGGACCCGCGAGGCGTCCTCGGGCCGGTGGATGCCGGCGCGCCGCTCGGCCTTGAGCACGCCGAGCCGGCGGGTCGGGTCCTGTTCGGTCAGCCGCCATCCGCGGGTGCGGGCGGTGGTGGCGGCGGCCGTCTCGTAGCCGGGGTGCCGCAGTCCCGCTGAGGCGAAGACGGAGTAGATCTCCAGGGGGTACGTCGCGAACGGCTCCAGGCGCTGGAGGTGCAGGAACAACTCCCCCTGCCCGGTCTGGCGCCAGGCGAACCGCAGCAGGCCGCCGGCGGCCTCGTGCAGCGGGTCGCCGGCCGGGACGCGCGCGCAGACGCTCGCGCAGGTCTGGGCCAGTTCCCCGAGGGGTTTCCAGGTGGCGTCGACCTGGCCGTCGGCGGCGAGCGCACCATCCCCGAGAGCGAACTCGTCGCGGTGGGCGGACAGCCAGGCGAGCGCCGCGGCGCCCACCTCCCGGATCCGCGCGACGTCCGTCGCCGTCATACGAGTGCTCCGGCGGCCCGCATGATCCGCGCGGCCTGCACCTGGAGGGCGACCCGGGGGTCCATGCCGCCCATCAGCTCCACGAAGTCCAGGCCCGCTTCGAGTCCCAGCGTGTCCGGTACCCCGTCGACGAGGGTGAGCCAGCGTCCGGCTCCGGCCGCCTGCTGCCAGTCCCGGCGGCGTACCGCCCGGACGAAGCCGCGGGCGAGGTCCACGGGACGGCCCCGGGCCACGCGGGCCACCGCGCTGTCCTCCCCGGGCACGGCCAGGGCGGCCAGGACGGCGAGTTGATGGGTCAGGACCTGCCAGGTGGCCGTCTCCAACCAGGCGGTCCCGGGTTCCCCGGCGTTCGTGCCGGGCGGCGCGGGCAGGGGGGAGCCGAGGCGCGCGAGGGTGCGGCGCATCGCCCAGTGGCTCCAGTGGACGGTGGGGGTGGTGTCGGGGCGGGGCGGGTACGCCTCGGCCGTGCGGCGGAAGGCGGCGAGCGCCTCGGGTACGGGCGGGGCCGGGAAGAGGACGTGAGGGAGGAGCAGATCCGCTCCCAGTACCCGCACGGCCGCGAGGATGAGACTGCCCTCGACGTCGTCCATGGCGGAGGTGCCGGACATGCGCACATGGTCTCCGCCCCGAAGGGCGGAGACCACGTCGGACGCAAGGTCCTGCACCGCGCCCTGCAAGAGGGCCGAAGTGCCTGACTGCTCCATTCAGCGTGCTCCTGTCGGGTTCGCCGGTCCTCAGCCCTTCTTGGGCCGCGGGGTCGGCGGGGACAGCAGCAACTGGGTGTCTGCGGAGAGCAGCGCCAGGGCGGCGCACTCCCGGCTGTCACGGAACACTCCGTCAGGCTCGGCGGGGTCGAGTGCCGCGTCGAGGTCCGTGCGGACGCCGGTCGTGTCCTTGGTCGCCTTGTCCATGGAAGGCATATCACCATCTCCTCTGGGGTCAGCCATAGCCTCCACAACCCAGATGACCACACCGCCTCAGAACGCGCATCTTTTCTCACCAGTGCACATACGTCTCTTCTTAAACATTTCTGATCAAGAAGGCCAAGGCGCCGAAGAGGTCGCCTGCTCGACCGAAGCCCCGTGCCACCCAGAGGAGTTGAGGACTCGGAGCGGTGAAGGGACGCCCTCCGCAGCCGTGGTGACGCACGCCATACGCCCCCCATGTCACAACCGCGGGGCCGGATCGGTCAGTGAGGTGTATCCCCCCTCTTACTTCTGGGAGTTCACAGTGGAACCGCGTCTCGACTTCTTCGGCAGCCCGCTGGCCGGCAAGGTGCTGAAGCACGTCAACTCCGCCGGCAAGGCGATCTCGGACTCGTCGCTGCCCGGCACCATCCAGGAACTGGTGAAGATCCGCGCCAGCCAGATCAACGGCTGCGGCTTCTGCACCGACATGCACACCAAGGACGCCGCGCACGCCGGCGAGACCGCCCAGCGCCTCCACCTGGTCGCGGCCTGGCCGGAGGCCACCGTCTTCACGGACGCCGAGCGCGCCGCCCTCGAACTGGCGGAGCAGGGCACCCGGATCGCCGACGCGTCCGGCGGCGTCACCGACGAGGCGTGGGCCGACGCCGCCGAGCACTTCGACGAGGAGCAACTCCTGGCGCTGATCTCGCTGATCGCCCTCATCAACGCCTACAACCGCGTCAATGTCATCAACCGGCAGCCCGCCGGGGACTACCGTCCGGGCCAGTTCGGCTGACCGGCGCCGGTTCCGTCCGCCGGGGCGCTCCGGCGGACGGACCATTAGCATGGTGGTCCGGGACGGGAGGCACGATGCGCGACCGGGACGACGGCGAACCCCTCGAACGGGGCATGGACGACGGGGACTCGCTCGAACACGCGATGAAGGACTTCGTCGCGGCGCGCCCCCAGCTCTTCGGCATCGCCTACCGCATGCTCGGCAGCGTGGCGGACGCCGAGGACGTCCTCCAGGAGACCTGGCTGCGGTGGCAGCGCACCGACCGCTCGGCCGTCCGGGAGCCCGCGGCGTTCCTGACGACCGTCACCACGCGCCTGGCCGTCAACTCCACGCGGTCCGCCCGCAGGCTGCGCGAGACGTACGTGGGGCCATGGCTCCCGGAGCCGGTCGACACCCGCGCCGATCCGCAACTGGGCGCGGAGCGGGCGGAGGCCGTCGACCTGGCGGTCCTGCTGCTCCTGGAGCGGCTCAACCCGGTGGAGCGCGCCGCTTACGTGCTGCGCGAGGCCTTCGACTACCCGTACGGGCGGATCGCGGAGATGCTTGAGACGAGCGAGCCGAACACCCGTCAGCTGGTGAGCCGCGCCCGGAAGCATCTGAAGGCGGCGCGCCGGGAGCCGGTGAGCGACGGCGCGCACCGGCGACTGCTGGAGACGTTCCTCGAAGCGGCGCGCAACGGCACGCTGACGGCGCTGGAGGACCTCCTCGCCGAGGACGTCGTCAGTTACGCGGACGGCGGCGGAATGCGTGGGGCGTCCAGGGTCCCGGTCGCCGGACGCGAGCGGGTGGCCAGGTACCTCGTGGCCTTCGCGCCGCGGTTCTGGCCGCGCTCCCAGGTGCGCTGGGTGGAGGCCAACGGCAGGCCCGCGGTGCTCGTGCGGCGCGCGGGCCATCCGGTGGCACTGCTGTGCGCGGACGTCTCGGACCGCGGCATCGAACGGCTGATGTGGGTCATGAACCCGGCCAAGCTGGCGCCGTATGTGGCCGCGGTCGCCGGCTGACGGCCCGTCCGCGCGGGTGGCGGTGCGGCTTCCAGGTCCTGGGAGCCACACCGGGCGAAAACGTTTCACCCCGGCCCGCCGGAGGTTACCGTTCGGTAGACATCGTCGTCCCGGAGGTGCCCCGTATGACGCCCGACCGTGCCGCAGGTCTCGTGGAGTCCGCCCGCGCGCTGGCCGGCGGGGAGGTGACCTCGCGGGCTCTCGTCGCCGAGGCGCTGGCGCGCATCGAGGCCACGCAGGGGTCTCTCAACGCGTTCCGCGTGGTCCGGACCGAGGCCGCCCTCGCCGAGGCGCGGGCGGCGGACGAGCGGCTGGCCTCCGGTGAGCGGCTGCCGCTGCTCGGTGTGCCGGTCGCGGTCAAGGACGACATGGACGTGGCGGGCGAGCCCACCGCGTTCGGCTGCCGCGGGGAGTTCCCGTCGGCCGCCGAGGACGGGGAGGCGGTACGGCGGCTGCGCGCGGCCGGGGCGGTGATCGTCGGCAAGACCAACACCTGCGAGCTGGGGCAGTGGCCGTTCACGGAGGGGCCCGCCTTCGGCGCCACCCGCAACCCCTGGCACACGGACCACACACCGGGCGGCTCCTCCGGCGGGTCGGCCGCCGCGGTCGCGGCCGGTCTGGTGCCGGCGGCCCTGGGCTCGGACGGCGCGGGATCGGTCCGCATCCCGGCCTCCTGGACCCATCTGATCGGCATCAAGCCCCAGCGGGGGCGCATCTCCACCTGGCCGCGCGGCGAGTCCTTCAAGGGCATCACCGTCAACGGCACCCTCGCCCGCACGGTCGCCGACGCCGCGCTGCTGCTGGACGCGGCCGCCGGCAACCATCCGCGCGACCCGCACCGCCCGCCCGCCGTCGACGCCTCGGCCGCCGTGGGCCGCGACCCGGGCCGGCTGCGCATCGCGCTCTCCCTCAAGCCGCCGTTCACCGCGGTGCCCGCCCGGCTCCAAAGCGAGGTGCGGGCCAAGATCGTCGAACTGGCCGCGCGGCTCGCGGCGTTGGGCCATGACGTGGAGGAGGCCGACCCGCCGTACGGCCGGATCGGACTGACGTTCGTGCCGCGCGCCACGGCCGGGATCGCCGAGTGGGCGGCCGACGTGCCGTCCCCCGCGCTCCTGGACCCGCGCACCCGCGGCGCCGTCCGGCTGGGCCGGCTGCTCGGCGGGCCCCCGCTGCGGGCGGCCCGGCGCGCGGAGGCGGTCCTGCACCGCCGGATCGGCCGGTTCTACGAGACCTACGACGTCGTCCTCACGCCGACGACCGCCGCTCCCCCGCCCCGGATCGGTGCGCTGGCCGGACTCGGCGGCTTCGCCACCGACCGGGCCATGATCGCCGCCTGCCCGTACGCGTGGCCGTGGAACGTGCTGGGCTGGCCCGGTGTCAACGTCCCGGCCGGCTTCGTGGGCTCCCTGCCCGTCGGCGGCCAGCTGCTCGGGCCGGCGCACAGCGAGCCGCTGCTCATCTCCCTCGCCGCACAACTCGAGTCGGAGCTGCGCTGGCACGAACTGTGGCCCCCGCAGCAGGGCGAGACGGCGCCGGTCGCGGCCGGCTGACCCCGGGGAGAGACGCCCCGGACCACCCGGGGGATGCCGTGCCGATCAGGCCGGATCAGCGAGCGGTCCGGGGCCGTGCGTCGCAAGGCGGAGGAGGGAGCCGACGCGACGGGGGTCCCCCGCTCGGGCGAAGCCGGGAGCGGGGAAATCGGCGACCGGCGACAACGGCGCGAGGCGCGGTGCCGGACGCGGGGAGCCCGGCATGACCGACGGGACACCCCCTAGGGTGCCTCCGTGAACACGTACACCGAAGAGAACGTCCCGGGCCGTCACGGCCGTTCCGCCACCACGGAGGCCGACCCGCGCGCGGTGGGCAAGGTGCGCACCGAGTACTCGCCCGCCCACGACGGCGACCCGGACCCCGGGGAGGTCGTCTGGACCTGGGTGCCCTTCGAGGAGAACGACGGCCGGGGCAAGGACCGCCCGGTGCTGGTGGTGGCGCGCGAGGCCACCGGGACCTTCCTCGCGGTGCAGCTGTCCAGCAAGCGCCACGACGGCGACCGTGAGTGGGTGGCGATCGGCAGCGGCCCCTGGGACCGCACCGGCCGGGACTCCTGGGTGGGGGTCGACCGCGTGCTGCGCCTGCACGAGGAGGGGATGCGCCGGGAGGCGTGCGCCCTGGACCGGGGCCGCTTCGACCTGGTCCGGCGCCGTCTGCACGAGCGCTACGGCTGGACCTGACCCGTGGGGAAGGCCCGGGCGAACGCCGCGCGTGTCGCGCCCCCCGGGGTGCGGTCGAGCACGCCGAACACCACGCGCTCGAACGCGGAGTCGAACCGTCCGCCCGGTCCGAGCAGGCCCCGGAACGCCTCCGCGACCCGCGCCGGGTCGTTCTGGAAGACGCCGCAGCCCCAGGCGCCGAGGACCAGTCGCCGGTAGCCGTGCGCGGCGGCGGTCTCCAGCACCCGCTCGGCGCGGGTGGCGAGCGCACGGGGCAGTTCGCCGGCGCGCTCGGGGGCCGTACGCCGTACGACGCCCGCGTTCGGCGCGGCGGCGGTCAGGAAGCCGGCCGTGTACGGCTCGGCGAGCAGCAGGCCCCGGTCGTCGCGGAAGACGGGCACGGCGGGTGAGTGGATGACGCGGTCCGTGTAGAACGGGTCGCGCCAGGCGCGATGGTGCTCGTAGAACCCGGGCGCCGCCCGCAGGCAGGCGTAGAGGGCCGAGGCGCGGCACAGGGCCTCCTCCTGGGCCTGCGCGCCGTTCAGGAAGCCGCCGCCGGGATTGCGGGCCGAGGCGAAGTTCAGCACGGCGGTGCCGGCGCCGAGGCGGCGAGCCGCCTCCAGGCTGCTCTCCCCCGTGACCTCGAACGACGTCGTCACCGGGGCCGGATCCGGCACGGGGACGGGCTCGGGGCCGTACATCCGCGTGCCTTCGCGGGCCGCGCGGACGGCGGCGGCGACGGACACCTCGCGGCCGTCCGGCGCGCGGTAGGAGCCCGCCTCGACGATCTGCTCGGTCTCCCTGGCGATGCCGCGCAGGCGCGCGCTCATGGCGCCACCCCCGTGCGCGCCATGCGCCCGCGACCGCGCGGGCCGCTCGTGCTCTCCCCCGCCGTGCTCACCTGAGCATCCTGGGCGATCCTGGTGCTGCGCCGCAACAGGAATTCCGGCGCTCCGGCGACCGTGAGGGACGGCCGGAAAAGCCCCAGCACACGCCGCGGAAAGGAGGATTACCGACCCCGAACCTGCCGGGCACGCACTCTTGTGCGATTCGTCGTGAACGTCTTGGGTGGGACGAGTGTGCCGCTCCGGACCGCGAGATCCGCGGGCCGGTGGCATCGTGGTTTCTCAGGAGGATCCAGATATGTCCGACTCGGTCAGTGACTGTACGGAGCACTCCCGCACCCTGGTCACCGAAGCCGAAGTGGAAGCCCTGGTCCGGGGCATCTGCTTCAAGACTGGCCCGCCCCGCACGCTCGGGGTGGAAGTGGAATGGATAGTGCAGGAGCTGCGCGACCCGCGGCTCCCCGTGACATCCGAACGACTCGAAGCGGCTTACGCCGCCGTGCGCTCCCTGTCCCTGAGGTCGGCTCTCACCGTGGAGCCCGGCGGGCAGCTGGAGCTGAGCTCGCCCCCCGCCGGCTCGCTCACCGAGTGCGTCGGCATCGTCTCCGCCGACCTCGCCGCCGTCCGGGCGGTGCTGGCCGGCCAGGGACTCGCCCTCGCCGGCTTCGGCGCCGACCCCTGGCACCCGCCGCGCCGGTTCCTGCGCGAACCGCGCTACGACGCCATGGAAGCCGTCCTGGATCGCAGGGGCCCGGCGGGACGCGCCATGATGTGCACCTCGGCCTCCGTCCAGGTCTGCCTGGACGCCGGGTACGAGGAGCCCGGCCCGCTGGGCCACGGCCGGCGCTGGTGGCTCGCGCACCAGCTGGGCCCGGTCCTCGTCGCCGCCTTCGCCAACTCCCCGCTGGCCGGGCGGGAACCGACCGGCTGGGTCTCCACCCGGCAGCGGTTCTGGATGGACATCGGCCCGGACCGCGCGGGCGCGCCCCCGCTGAACGGCGACCCCAGGACCGGCTGGGCGCGGCACGTGTTGGACGCGCCCGTGATGTGCGTCCGCGGCGAGAACGGCCCGTGGGAGGTGCCCGAGGGGCTGTCCTTCCGCGAGTGGACCCGGACGGGAGCGCCGAGGCCGCCCACCCGGGCGGACCTCGACTACCACCTGACGACGCTGTTCCCGCCGGTCAGACCCCGTGGCCATCTGGAGCTGCGGATGATCGACGCGCAGCCCGGCGACGACGGCTGGATCGTGCCGCTCGCCGTGACCGCCGCGCTCTTCGACGACCCGCAGGCCACCGAGACCGCCTACCGGGCCGTGAAGCCGCTCGCCGAGCGGGCCCTGTCCCGGCCCGCGCCGCACAACGCGCTGTGGGCCGGGGCGGCCCGCTCGGGCCTGGCCGACCCCGAGCTCCACGAGGTGGCGGTCATCTGCTTCACGGCGGCCCAGGAGGCCCTGCCGCGCCTCGGCGCGGGCACCGCGGTCACGGACGCGGTGGCGGCCTACCACGACCGCTATGTCGCCCGGGGCCGCTGCCCCGCCGACGACCTGCTCGACCGGCACCACGGCACGCACCGCCCGCACCCCCGGCTCCGCTCGCACGCGGGGACCCCGCACGGGAAGGACATCCATCCATGACCGACCCCGCCCTCGACGCCCAGACGCTCCGCGAGCGGGCCCTCACCACCCTGACCACGGCCCGTGCCCGCACGACCCTGCTGACCAGCTGCGTCGACGAGCCGGACCTGACCGCCCAGCACTCCCCGCTGATGTCCCCGCTGGTGTGGGACCTCGCCCACATCGGCAACCAGGAGGAGCAGTGGCTGCTCCGGGCGGTCGCCGGACGGGACGCGATGCGCCCCGAGATCGACGGCCTCTACGACGCCTTCGAGCACCCGCGGTCCGAGCGCCCCTCGCTGCCGCTGCTGGCGCCGGCCGAGGCCCGCGCGTACGCGTCCGAGGTGCGCGGCAGGGTCCTGGACCTGCTGGACGGCACCGCGTTCCACGGGACGCGGCTGACCGAGGCCGGCTTCGCGTTCGGGATGATCGCGCAGCATGAACAGCAGCACGACGAGACGATGCTGATCACACATCAGCTCCGCACCGGCCCGCAGGCCCTGACCGCCCCCGACCCGGACCCGGCTCCCCCGTTCACCGGGCCGTCCGAAGTCCTGGTCCCCGGCGGCCCGTTCACGATGGGCACCTCCACCGAGCCATGGGCGCTGGACAACGAACGTCCCGCGCACCGGCGCGAGGTGGCGCCCTTCCACATCGACACCACACCCGTGACGAATCGCGCCTACCAGGCGTTCATCGACGACGGCGGCTACGACGACGAGCGCTGGTGGACGCCGGAGGGCTGGGCGCACATCCGGCGGCACCGCATCCACGCCCCGCTGTTCTGGCACCGGGACGGCCGGCAGTGGCTGCGCCGGCGCTTCGGCGTCACCGAGCCCGTACCGCCCGACGAGCCGGTGCTGCACGTGTGCTGGTACGAGGCCGACGCCTACGCCCGCTGGGCCGGACGCCGGCTGCCCACCGAGGCGGAGTGGGAGAAGGCCGCCCGGCACGACCCGGTGTCCGGCCGCTCGACGCGCTACCCATGGGGCGACGCCGACCCGGCGCCCCGGCACGCCAACCTGGGCCAGCGCCATCTGCGGCCGGCCCCGGCGGGCAGCTACCCGGAGGGCGAGTCGCCGCTGGGCGTAAGGCAGTTGATCGGTGACGTGTGGGAGTGGACGGCGAGCGACTTCCTGCCGTACCCCGGTTTCCAGGCCTTCCCGTACAAGGAGTACTCGGAGGTGTTCTTCGGACCGGAGCACAAGGTGCTGCGCGGCGGGTCCTTCGCGGTGGACGCGGTGGCCTGCCGGGGCACGTTCCGCAACTGGGACTACCCGATCCGGCGGCAGATCTTCTCCGGGTTCCGCACCGCACGCTCCGCCGAGGACGCCTGATGTGCCGTCACCTCGCCTACGTGGGGCCCGGGGAGCCGCTCGGCCGGCTCCTCGTGGAGCCCCCGCACGGCCTGTACCGGCAGGCGTGGGCGCCGCGGCACCAGCGGTACGGGACCGTCAACGCCGACGGTTTCGGCGTCGGCTGGTACGCCGAGGAGGATCCGGTGCCGGCCCGGTACCGGCGCGCCGGGCCGCTGTGGGCCGACCCGTCGTTCGCGGACCTCGCCCGGGTGGTGCGCAGCGCCGCGCTGCTCGCCGCCGTGCGGGACGCGACGGTGCCGGGCGCCGACCAGGAGGCCGCGGCGGCCCCGTTCGCCGCCGGGACCTGGCTGCTCAGCCACAACGGCGCCGTGAGGGGCTGGCCCGCTTCGCTCGCGCCGCTCACGTCGACGCTGCCCACCGTGGACCTGCTGTCCATGGAGGCCCGCAACGACTCCGCGTTCGTGTGGGCGCTGGTGCTCGCACGGCTGCGCGACGGGGACGAACCGGGGCAGGCGCTGGCCGACACGGTCCTGGAGGTCGCCGAGGCGGCCCCCGGCTCCCGGCTGAACCTGCTCCTCACCGACGGCGCCACCATCACCGCGACCACCTGGGGCGACACCCTCTGGTATCTGCGCCGCGCCGGCGGCGGCACCGTCGTGGCCTCCGAGCCCTACGACGACGACCCGCACTGGCAGGAGGTCCCCGACCGCACCCTGCTCGCCGCGAGCCGCACCGACGTCCTGCTCACCCCGCTCAAGGAACCGAGCGGCGCCCCTGCCTACGCACCACGCAAGGAGCCCAGCACGTGAGTCCGTTCCACATCACCCGCACCCTCCCCGAGGACGCCACCTCGGCCGCACTGCGCGCCGACGTCCTCGCGGGCCTGACCAGCACCCCCAAGACACTCCCGCCGAAGTGGTTCTACGACGCCCACGGCAGCGAACTCTTCGAGAAGATCACCGAGTTGCCCGAGTACTACCCGACGCGCGCGGAACGGGAGATCCTCACCGGCCGGGCCGGCGAGATCGCCGCCGCCACCGGCGCCCGCACCCTCGTCGAGCTGGGCTCCGGCTCCTCCGAGAAGACCCGCTACCTGATCGACGCCCTCACCGGGCTGCACACGTACGTCCCCGTCGACGTCAGCGAGAGCGCCCTCACCCAGGCCGGGCAAGCACTCGTCCAGGAGCGGCCGGGGCTGGACGTGCACGCCCTGATCGCCGACTTCACCGCCGGCCTGGACCTCCCGGACACGCCGGGGCCCCGGCTGGTGGCCTTCCTCGGCGGCACCGTCGGCAATCTGCTGCCGCCGGAGCGCGCGGTGTTCCTCGCCTCGGTGCGGGCGCTGCTCTCCCCCGGCGACGCGCTGCTGCTCGGCACGGACCTGGTCAAGGACGAGCGGGTCCTGGTCGACGCCTACGACGACGCGGCCGGGGTGACGGCCGCCTTCAACAAGAACGTCCTCACCGTGATCGACCGGGAGCTGGGCGCCGACTTCGACCCCGGCGCCTTCGACCATGTGGCGGTGTGGGACGCACGGGAGGAGTGGATCGAGATGCGGCTGCGCGCCCGCACCGCGCAGACCGTGAAGGTGCCCGCGCTGGACCTCGCCGTGGAGTTCGCGGCGGGCGAGGAGATGCGCACCGAGGTGTCGGCGAAGTTCCGCCGGGACGGGGTGCGCGCGGAGCTCACGGCGGCCGGCCTGGAGCTGACGCACTGGTGGACGGACGCCGAGGGCCGGTTCGCGCTCTCGCTGAGCACGGCGCGGTGACGGACGGCTCGCGCGATGCCCCGCGGTGGGGCACGGTGGAGTGACGCGTGTGAGAGGAGCACCCACATGTCGAACCACACCTACCGGGTCACGGACATCGTCGGCACCTCGCCCGACGGCGTGGACCACGCCATCCGCAACGGCATCGCGCGGGCCTCGCAGACCCTGCGGAACCTGGACTGGTTCGAGGTGACCGAGGTACGCGGCCAGCTCGACGGCGGTGACATCGCGCACTGGCAGGTGACCATGAAGGTCGGGTTCCGGCTGGAGGGGTCCGAGTAGGGCCCCCTCGCGTCAGGTCCGTCCCTCGCGCTCCTGCGCCTCCTTCAGCGCGGCGGACGGGGCCGTCCAGCGCGCGCGCACGACCGGGAAGCCGGCCCGTTCGGCGTCCTCGCACACCAGCTCGTCGTCGTCCACCAGGACCCGGATCTCCCGGGTGCGGGCGAGGCGGCGCAGCGTCTCCAGCTTCGTGCGCCGGGCGGGCCTGCGGTCGTCGTCGCGCCGCATGTGCAGGTCCCCGTCGGGCAGGCCGTGGGCGGCGAGCCAGTCGAGCGTGTCGCGCCGGCAGCGCGCGGGCCTGCCGGTCATGTAGACGATCTCGCACACCTTCGCGCTCTCCCGGGCCAGCGCGACCCCCTCCTCGAGAGGCGGGTCCTGGGGCGCGGCCGCGAAGAAGCCGTCCCAGTCGCGTGGGCTGCTCTCCAGGAAGTGCTGGCGGTGCCCGGTGTCGGCGAGGGTGTTGTCCAGGTCGAACACGGCGAGCGGACGTCGGCTGCGGTCGGTCACGCCCGACAGCGTACGGTCCCCCGTGCCGCCGGCCCACCGGAGAGGAATCTCCCGCGCCGCCCGGTGTTGAACCCTGTATGAGCTCCGTGCTCGCCTCCACCCGCTTCTCCGTCCTCGACCGCTCGCGTACGCGCGAGGGGCACACGGCTCCGGAGGCGCTGCGGGACACCGTGCGGCTGGCGCGGGTGGCCGAGGAGCTCGGCTACCACCGCTTCTGGGTGTCGGAGCACCACGGGGTGCCCGGTGTCGCGGGTTCGGCGCCGACCGTGCTGGCCGCCGCCGTGGCCGGTGCGACGCGCACGATCCGGGTCGGCACGGGCGGGGTGATGCTGCCCAACCACCGGCCGCTGGTGGTGGCCGAGCAGTTCGGGGTGCTGGAGTCGCTGTTCCCGGGCCGGATCGACATGGGGCTGGGCCGTTCGGTCGGCTTCACCGGCGGGGTGCGCCGTGCGCTCGGCCGGGACAAGGAGGACGCGGAGGACTTCGGGGCGCAGCTGGACGAGCTGCTGGGCTGGTTCCGCGACACCTCGCCGACGGGGGTGCACGCCCGGCCCCCGGAGGGCCTGACGGTGCCGCCGTTTGTGCTGGCCATGGGCGAGGGGGCGGACATCGCGGCCCGCGCCGGGCTGCCCATGGTGATCGGGGACCTGCGGGACCGGGAGCGGATGCGGCGTGGCATCGACCGGTACCGGGAGCGGTTCCGGCCCTCGGAGTGGGCCGGCGAGCCGTACGTCGTGATCTCCGGCACCGTCGCGGTGGCCGCCACGCCCGAGGAGGCCCGCCGGCTGCTCGTGCCCGAGGCGTGGTCGATGGCGTACTCCCGTACGCACGGCACCTTCCCGCCGCTGCCGCCCGCCGCACGGGTGGCGGCGCTGTCCTTGTCCGGCCGGGAGCGCGAGTTCTACGAGCGGGGGCTGAACGGGCATGTCGCGGGCACCGAGGAGCAGGTCGCGGACGAGCTGGAGACGCTGCTGAAGGAGACGGGCGCCCAGGAGGTGCTGGTGACGACCAGCACCTACGACCGGGACGCCCTCGTGGACTCCTATCGGCGGCTGGCCCGGATCGTCCACGCCTGACCGGGGCCCGCCGCGGCGGCGGGGCGGCCCGTGACCCGGTTGCCTAGGCTGGGGAGCTCTGTCCTCGCCGTCCTCCCGGAGCACCGCCCCATGCACTCCCCGCACGACCCCTACGTCCGCGTCCGCGGTGCCCGCGAGCACAACCTCCAGGGTGTGGACGTCGACATTCCGCGCGACGTACTGGCCGTGTTCACCGGGGTGTCCGGCTCCGGGAAGTCGTCGCTGGCCTTCGGCACGATCTACGCCGAGGCGCAGCGCCGCTACTTCGAGTCGGTCGCCCCGTACGCCCGCCGGCTGATTCACCAGGTCGGCGCGCCGAAGGTCGGGGAGATCACCGGGCTGCCGCCCGCCGTCTCGCTCCAGCAGCGCCGCTCCGCGCCGACGTCGCGGTCCTCCGTCGGCACGGTCACCAACCTCTCCAACTCGCTGCGGATGCTGTACTCCCGGGCGGGCGACTACCCGCCGGGGGCGGAAGGGCTCGACTCGGACTCCTTCTCGCCCAACACCGCCGCCGGGGCGTGCCCGGAGTGCCACGGGCTGGGCCGGGTGCACCGGACGACCGAGGAGTCGCTGGTCCCCGACCCGTCGCTGTCCGTCCGGGACGGCGCGATCGCCGCGTGGCCGGGGGCCTGGCAGGGCAAGAACCTCCGCGACATCCTCGACGCGCTGGGGTACGACGTCGACCGGCCGTGGCGGGAACTGCCGGCCGAGCAGCGGCAGTGGATCCTGTTCACCGACGAGCAGCCCGTCGTCACCGTCCACCCCGTGCGCGACGCGGACCGTATCCAACGCCCCTACCAGGGCACGTACATGAGCGCCCGGCGGTACGTCATGAAGACGTTTGCCGACTCGCGCAGCGCGACGCTGCGGGCCAGGGCGGAGCGGTTCCTGACCGCCACGCCCTGCCCTTCGTGCGGGGGCGGCAGGCTGCGGCCGGAGGCGCTGGCGGTGACCTTCGCGGGGCGGACGATCGCCGAACTGGCCGCGCTGCCGCTCGTGGAGCTGGCACAGACGCTGGACGGCGGCGCGTCGGAGACCGCGCGGGTGCTGACCGGGGACCTCAGGGCCCGGATCGCATCCGTGGTCGAACTGGGCCTCGGCTACCTGAGCCTCGACCGGGCCACGCCGACACTGTCGGCGGGCGAACTGCAACGCCTGCGACTGGCCACGCAGTTGCGGTCCGGACTGTTCGGCGTGGTGTACGTCCTGGACGAGCCGTCGGCGGGGCTGCACCCGGCGGACACGGAGGCGCTGCTGCGGGTGCTGGCCCGGCTGAAGGAGGCCGGGAACTCGGTGTTCGTGGTGGAGCACCACCTCGATGTGATGCGGGCCGCGGACTGGCTGGTCGACGTGGGGCCGCGGGCCGGTGAGCACGGCGGGCGGGTGCTGCACAGCGGGCCGGCGGCGGAGCTGGCGTCGGTCGCCGACTCGGCGACGGCCCGCTTCCTCTTCGACGACGCCCCGGCCGCCCGGCGCCCGGTGCGGGCGGCGCGCGGCCGGCTGACGGTCGGGCCGGTGACCCGGCACAACCTGCGCGGGGTGACCGCCGCGTTCCCGCTCGGTGTGTTCACGGCCGTCACCGGCGTGTCGGGGTCGGGCAAGTCCACGCTGATCGGGGAGATCACCGAGGAGCTGCCGGGGGTGGGCCGGCTCGTCTCGGTCGACCAGCGGCCGATCGGCCGTACGCCGCGCTCCAACCTCGCCACCTACACGGGTCTGTTCGACGTGGTGCGCAAGGTGTTCGCGGCGACCGACGAGGCCCGTGCGCGGGGCTACGGTGCCGGGCGGTTCTCCTTCAACGTAGCGGGCGGACGCTGCGAGACCTGCCAGGGCGAGGGGTTCGTCAGCGTCGAGCTGCTGTTCCTGCCGAGCACCTACGCCCCGTGTCCGGAGTGCGGAGGGGCCCGCTACAACGCGGAGACCCTGCGGGTGCGGTACCGGGGGCGCAGTGTCGCCGAGGTGCTGGACCTGACGGTCGAGGCCGCCGCGGAGTTCTTCGCGGACACCCCGGCCGTGGCCCGCAGTCTCGCCACGCTCCTCGACGTCGGTCTCGGCTACCTGCGGCTCGGCCAGCCCGCGACCGAACTGTCCGGCGGCGAGGCCCAGCGCATCAAGCTGGCGAGCGAACTGCAGCGCGGCCGGCGCGGGCACACGCTGTACCTCCTGGACGAGCCGACGACCGGACTGCACCCGGCCGACGTCGAGGTGCTGATGCGTCAGCTGCACGGCCTGGTCGACGCCGGGAACACCGTGGTCGTGGTCGAGCACGACATGTCGGTCGTCGCGGCCGCCGACTGGGTGATCGACCTGGGCCCCGGCGGCGGCGACGCGGGCGGCCGGATCGTGGCGGCCGGCACCCCGGCCGAGGTGGCGGCGACGCCGGGCAGCGCCACGGCCCCGTATCTGGCGCACGTCATGCGGTGACTCCCGCGTGGGCCATGCCGTCTCCCGCCGGGACGTCGTCGCCGGCGGGGACCGCCTCCCCGGCGAGGACGGCGTCCCCCGGTGTCCCCACCGCCCGCTCGGCCGCCCCGGCCAGCGCGCGGCGGTCGGTCGTGGGGCCCGGCACGAGGGGCGCCCGTACCTCCACCTCGGCGCTCAGGCCCCGTGCCCGGACCACCCGCCAGACCGAGCCGAGCAGCGTGTCGTCGCCGACGAAGGCCGGGAGCGTGGCCGGCGGGCCGCCGGTGACCCGGTAGCGCAGACGTACGGGCAGGACGGGGACGGCCGCGTCCAGGGCGGCCTGGAAGGCGGCCCGGCGGAAGCGGCCCCCGGCCCGCCCGCACCAGGTGCTGCCCTCGGGGAACACGGCGACCGCCGCGCCGGACCGCAGTGCCCCGGCGATCCGGGCGACCGTGCCGGGCAGCGCGCGGATCCGGTCCCGGTCGATGAACAGGGCGCCGCCGAGGGCCGCCAGCCGGCCTGCGACCGGCCAGGAGCGGATCTCCGACTTGGCGAGCATCCGTGCCGGGCGGACGGCGGCCAGCAGGGGGATGTCCAGCCAGGACACGTGCCGGGCGACGATCAGCACGCCGGTGCCGGGTACGGCCCCGCCGTCGATCCGGACCCGCACGCCCGCGGCCCGGACCACCCAGCGGCACCAGTGACGGACCGGGCCGGGCGGCACACGGACGCCGAGCGGCGCGGTGGCCAGCCGCACGGTCAGTCCGGCGGCCAGCAGGAGCAGCAGGGCCGTCACCCGCAGCACGGCCCACGGCAGGGCCCGCGTCCGCGCGGCGGGCTCGACGCAGGTGCGCGGGGTGCAGGGGGCGCTCGGCCGCCAGAGGGTCCCGGCGTCGGCGGCGTGCGCGGAGGCGGGGGCGGCCCCTGCGCCCGTCGGGGCCGTCACGCCGGGACGAGGGAGAGGAAGTGCCGCAGATAGCGCGGGTCGATCCGGCGCATCGACAGCAGCACGTACAGGTCGGCCACCCCGAACTCGGGGTCGTGCGCGGGCTCGCCGCACACCTGGGCGCCCAGGCGCAGGTATCCGCGCAGCAGGGCGGGGAGTTCGACGCGCCCGGCGGGTGCCGGGCCGGCCGGCCGCCAGGGCCGCAGCGGCCGTACGCGCTGCTCCTCGGGGGCGAGGTGCCGGGTGCGGACCCGGTCCCAGGTGGCGGCGGCGAGGGTGCCGCCGTCGGCGAGCGGGATCGAGCAGCAGCCCGCCAGCCACTCGTGGCCGCGGTCCACCATGTAGCGGGCGATGCCCGCCCAGATCAGCCCGATCACGGCACCGTCGCGGTGGCCGGGGTGGACACAGGAGCGGCCGACCTCGACCAGGTCCGGGCGGATCGCGTCGATCGCGGTGAGGTCGAACTCGGTCTCGGAGTAGAGCCGTCCGGCGACGGCGGCCCGCTCGGGCGGCAGCAGTCGGTAGGTGCCGACGACCTGCCCGGACGACTCCTCCTGCACGAGCAGATGGTCGCAGTACGCGTCGAAGGCGTCGATGTCGAGCCCCGGCAGTGGGGTGGACAGCGAGGCCCCCAGCTCACCGGCGAAGACCTCGTGCCGCAGCCGCTGGGCGGCGCGGACGTCCTCCTCGTCGCGGGCGAGTCGGACGGTGTAGCGGGTGGGTGCCGTGGGCTGCGGGGGACGGGCGAGCGTGGAAGCGCCGGTCATGGCTCTCTCCTGGTCACGGGGCCGGTGCGGCGGGGCGGGGACGCCCGTGCGGTGTCGCGCGGTGCGCCGACCCTGTTCTCCCGACCGCGGCTGACCTGCGCGTGTCCGGAGCGGGGAGCGGGGGTGTGGGGTGGCTGAACGGCTCGCGCCGGGCGGGCGCGCCCGGACGGCCTAGCTGCGCACGCGCGCACCGGACGCTTTGGCGAGAGTGGGTCCATGACCGAATCGGGAACCGGCGAGCGCCGCAAGGGCTCCGCTCCGTCCACCGGCCGCCGCCGTACCGTGCGCGGGGCCGGAGGGGCCGCCCGCACTGCCGCCGACGCACTCACCGAGCTGATCGGGCACCCCCTCGAAGGAGTGTCCGCGGTGTGCCGGGGCGAGGACGGCGGCTGGGTCGTCGACGTCGACGTGCTCGAACTGGCGCGCATCCCCGACACGACCAGTCTGCTCGCGACGTACCAGGTGGAGCTGGACGCCGCGGGCGAACTGACGCAGTACCGCCGGACCGCACGTTACCGGCGCGGCGCCCAGGACCACTGAGCGCGCCTCACCGCTCGACGGGAAGGACCTCCCGCATGGCCGTCCACAGCGACGAGATCGTCTACGCACCTCGCGCCGGCAACGTCTACGACGTGCTGGAGCTGATCCTCGACCGCGGCATGGTGATCGACGTCTTCGTGCGCGTCTCCCTGGTCGGCATCGAGATCCTCAAGATCGACGCACGCATCGTGGTCGCCAGCGTCGACACGTATCTGCGTTTCGCGGAGGCGTGCAACCGCCTGGACCTGGAGCACGATCAGCGGTCCAAGACCGTGCCGGAGCTGTTCGGCGGCCCGGTCGCCCGGACCATCGGCAAGGCCGGCGCCAAGCGCACCGCCCGCTCCCTGACCGACAAGGTGCGCGACGTCCTCAGCCCGGAGTCCGAGGAGGAGGAGGAGGGGGAGGAGGCCGGGGCGGCCGCCGAACCCGCCCGCCGGCCCGTCCGCAAGCGCCGTACCGACGAAGACCGCCCGCGGCCCCGGCGCCGCGCGGCCGAGGAGGAGTGACCGTGACGGCCACCGCCGCCCCCACCACCACCGGCACGCTGTATGTCTACGGCATCGCCCTCGAGGGCGCCCGTCCGCCGAGCACCACCGGGGTGGGCGGTGCGCGGGTGCGGCTGCTGACCGGGGCGGGGCTGTGCGCGGCGGTCTCGGACGCCCCGGCGTCCCTCCGCGCACGGCGACGCGACCTGACGGCACATCAGGCGGTGCTGGCGGAACTCGCCGGTCAGGGCCCGGTGCTGCCCATGCGGTTCGCCGTGCTCAGTCCGGACCCGCAGGAGCTGCTCCACCGGCTGCGCGCGCACCGGGACCAGCTGACGGCCCAGCTGGAGGCGGTGCGGGGCTGCGTCGAGATGAACGTGAAGGGTGCCGTCGTGCCCGGGTACTTCGCCGACCTCGTGCGCCGCGACGGCACCCTGCGGGCGCTCGCCCGCCGGACCCGGCAGCGCCCCGGCTACGAGGCGAACGTGCGCCTCGGCGAGGCCCTGGCGAAGGGGGTCCTACGGGAGGCCCGCGGCGCGGCCCGGGAGGTGCTGGACCGGCTCACCCCGCTCGCCGTGCGCACCGCGCCGGGCCCGGTCGACGACGAGCAGGTGCTCAGCACGTCGTTCCTGCTCCGCGCCGCCGACAAGGAGCGCTTCCGGGAGGCCGTGGCCGAGCGGGCCCGGGACGTCGGGGACCGGCTGACGCTCAGCCTCACCGGTCCGCTGCCCTGCTACAGCTTCGTGGACCCGCCGTCCGCGCCGGCCGGGCGGTGACCCGATGGGACTCCTGACCGAGCTTTTTCTGCTGCCGCTGGCCCCCGTGCGCGGCACGCTGTGGGTCACCGACCAGCTCCGCCAGGAGGCCGAGCGGCAGATGACCGACCCTCGCGCGGTACAGGCCCGGCTGGTCGCGCTGAACCAGGCCCTGGACGAGGGTGTCATCGACGAGGCGGCCTTCGAGAAAGAGGAGGAGCGGTTGCTCGCCCTCCTCGGCAGTCCCGTCCCCGCCACCGGGCTCCCGCACCGCGGAGGCGCCCTGTGACCGACCTCGGCACCTGGCCGGCGGGCCCGGACCCCCAGCCGGCCGGGCCCGCCTGCGGAAGCCTCGCGGATCTGCTGGAGCGCGTGCTGGACAAGGGCATCGTCATCGCCGGCGACATCAAGATCGACCTGCTCGACATCGAGCTGCTGACCATCCGGCTGCGCCTGTTCGTCGCCTCGGTCGAGACCGCGAAGAAGGCCGGCATCGACTGGTGGGAGACGGACCCGGCGCTGTCCTCACGCGCCGCGCGGGACGCGCTCACCGAGGAGAACGCCCGGCTGCGCGCCCGTCTGGAGGCCCTGGAGGACGCCGGCACCGACACCACGGAGGTGACCCGATGAGCACGCTCCCGGCCGGCCGGGCGACGACGGCGGAACCGGAGCCGCGGCCCACCACCATCATCTATGTCTTCGCGGTGACGGACTCCCCCGTGCCACGCGAGGTGCTCGCGCGGACGCCGGGCCATGACGGCGGCGGCCCCCTGCGCACCCTGGCCGCGGGAGCGTTCCACCTGGTCGTCCAGGACGTGCCCGCCGCGGACTACGGCGAGGCGGCGCTCGCGGAACGGCTGAACCGGCCGGACGTGCTGGAGCGCTGCGCCCGCGCCCACCACAGGGGCGTGGAGACGGCGGCGAGCGCGGGCCCCGCCGTCCCGCTCCCGATGGCGACGCTGTACCTCGACGACGGGAACGCGGTCCGGGCCGTGACCGCCCGGGAGGCGTCCCTGCGGGCCCTGCTGGAGCGGCTGCGCGACCGCACGGAGTGGGCGGTGAAGGTCCACGGCCCGGCGGCCGGGCCCGGAGCCGCCGCCGACGGGGAGGGAACGGGCGACGGGCGGTCGTACCTGCGCCGGGCCAGCGCCCGCCGACGCACCGAACGGGAGACGCGCGAGCAGGCCCTGGCCCGGGCCCATGCCGTCGACCGGGAGCTGCGGCGGTACGCCGTGGCCGCGACCCGGCACCGGCCGCAGAGCGAGCGGATGACCGGCACGAGCGTCCCGCAACTGCTCAACGTCGCCTATCTGGTCGACGACGCCCGGCGCGAGGAGTTCGTACGGGCCGTCGGCTCGCTGGCCCGCGAGGCCGGGGCCACCGGTCTGGAGGTCACCGTGTCCGGCCCCTGGATCCCGTACTCCTTCGCCCGGCTGGTGGACACGGACGCGGTGGAGCGCGGCGCCCGGCAGGAGGTGGTCGCATGACCGTGCCGGAGGCGGAGGGAGCCGGACGGACCCCGGTGCCGTGGGACGGCCCGGAGCCGTACGCGCCCGTGGGGGTGCCCCTGGTCGACCTGCTGGACCGGGTGCTGGCGACCGGTGTCGTGGTCAGCGGCGACCTGGTGCTGGCCATCGCCGACGTGCCGTTGGTGCGGATCTCCCTGCACGCCCTGCTGGCGTCGGTGGGCGACCGGGTGCCCGCGCCGTGGCCGGACAGCGGGCCGCTGTGACCGCGCCCCGCGCCCATGCCGTGGACCTCGACCCCGAGCGGGTCACGAACGATCTGGCGGCGCTGGTCCTGACCGTGGTGGAGCTCCTGCGGCAGCTCATGGAACGGCAGGCGGTGCGCCGCTTCGACGAGGGCACGCTCACCGCCGAGCAGGAGGACCGGCTCGGCACCGCGCTGATGCTGCTCGACGAGCGCATGGACGAGCTGTGCGCGCAGCACGGGCTGCGGCGCTGCGACCTGAACCTCGACCTCGGCCCGCTGGGCCCTCTCCTCGCCGACCCCGGCCGGTGACCCGGAGACACCAGACGGGACCGGGAAGAGCACCGCTCCCGGTCCCGCCCGTCCGCACCTGTCGGCGAACGTCTCGTACGGGGACAGGCCCCGAGGGTGTTACCGCCTGGCCTTGCGGGCGGCCCGCAGCCACTCCTTGTTCATGCTGGTGATGGACATGAGCGGGATGCCCTTGGGGCAGGCGGTGGCGCACTCGCCGGCGAGGGTGCAGCCGCCGAAGCCCTCCTCGTCCATCTGGGCCACCATGTCGAGCACCCGGGTCTCGCGTTCGGGGGCACCCTGCGGCAGCACGTTCAGGTGGTTGACCTTGGCGGAGGTGAACAGCATCGCCGCGCCGTTGGGGCAGGCCGCGACGCACGCCCCGCAGCCGATGCACTCGGCGTGCTCGAAGGCGAGGTCGGCGTCGGGCTTGGGCACCGGGGTGGAGTGCGCCTCGGGGGCCGCGCCGGTGGGCGCGGTGATGTAGCCGCCGGCCTGGATGATCCGGTCGAACGCCGACCGGTCGACGACGAGGTCCTTGATGACCGGGAAGGCCGACGCGCGCCACGGCTCGATGTCGATCGTGTCGCCGTCCTTGAAGGACCGCATGTGCAGCTGGCAGGTCGTGGTCCGCTCGGGCCCGTGGGCGTTGCCGTCGATGACGAGCGAGCAGGCGCCGCAGATGCCCTCGCGGCAGTCGTGGTCGAAGGCGACGGGGTCCTCGCCCTTGAGGATGAGCTCCTCGTTGAGGGTGTCGAGCATCTCCAGGAAGGACATGTCGGAGGAGATGCCGTCCACCTCGTACGTGGACATGGCGCCTTCGGCTTCGGCGTTCTTCTGCCGCCAGACGCGCAGGGTGAGCTTCATGCGTAGCTCCGCTGGGTGGGGTGGACGTACTCGAAGACCAGGTCTTCCTGGTGCAGGGTCGGAGCCTCGCCGGTGCCGGTGAACTCCCACGCGGCCGCGTAGGCGTACTCGTCGTCCTTGCGGGCGGCTTCGCCGTCCGGGGTCTGCGACTCCTCGCGGAAGTGGCCGCCGCAGGACTCGGTGCGGTGCAGCGCGTCGAGGCACATGAGTTCGGCGAGCTCCAGGTAGTCGACGACGCGGTTGGCCTTCTCCAGCGACTGGTTGAACTCCTCGCCAGTGCCGGGGACCTTGATGCGGCGCCAGAACTCCTCGCGGATCTGGGGGATGCGCTCCAGGGCCTTGCGCAGTCCGGTGTCGGTGCGGGCCATGCCGCAGAACTCCCACATCAGTTCGCCGAGTTCGCGGTGGAAGGAGTCCGGGGTGCGGTCGCCGTCCACCGCGAGCAGGAGGTTGAGCCGGTCCTCGGTCTCGGCCAGCACCTCCTGGACGACGGGGTGGTCGTCGGTGACCCGCTCGTGGTGGGGGTTGCGGGCGAGGTAGTCGTTGATGGTGGCGGGCAGGACGAAGTAGCCGTCGGCGAGGCCCTGCATCAGGGCGGAGGCGCCGAGGCGGTTGGCCCCGTGGTCGGAGAAGTTGGCCTCCCCGATCGCGAACAGGCCGGGGATCGTGGTCTGGAGGTCGTAGTCGACCCACAGGCCGCCCATCGTGTAGTGCACGGCGGGGTAGATCCGCATCGGCACCCGGTACGGATCCTCGTCGGTGATCCGCTGGTACATGTCGAAGAGGTTCCCGTACTTGGCCTCGACGGCCTTGCGGCCCAGGCGCGCGACGGCGTCGGCGAAGTCGAGGTAGACGCCCTGGCCGCCGGGGCCCACTCCCCTGCCCTCGTCGCAGACGTTCTTCGCGGCGCGGGAGGCGATGTCGCGCGGGACCAGGTTGCCGAAGGACGGGTAGATGCGCTCCAGGTAGTAGTCGCGCTCGTCCTCGGGGATCTGGTCGGGCGGGCGGGTGTCGCCCTTGGCCTTGGGCACCCAGATGCGTCCGTCGTTGCGCAGCGACTCGCTCATCAGCGTCAGTTTGGACTGGTGGTCGCCGGTGCGCGGGATGCAGGTGGGGTGGATCTGGGTGAAGCAGGGGTTGGCGAAGTACGCGCCGCGCCGGTGCGCCCGCCAGATGGCGGTCGCGTTGGAGTTCATGGCGTTCGTCGACAGGTAGAAGACGTTGCCGTAGCCGCCGGAGGCGAGGACGACGGCGTCCGCGAAGTAGGTGCCGATCCTCCCGGTGATCAGGTCCCGCGCCACGATGCCGCGCGCCCGCCCGTCGACGACGATCAGGTCGAGCATCTCGGTACGGGGGTGCATCTCCACGGTGCCCGCGGCGATCTGCCGGCTCAGCGCCTGGTAGGCGCCCAGCAGGAGCTGCTGGCCCGTCTGGCCGCGGGCGTAGAAGGTGCGGGAGACCTGGACGCCGCCGAAGGAGCGGGTGTCGAGCAGGCCGCCGTACTCGCGGGCGAACGGCACGCCCTGTGCGACGCACTGGTCGATGATCTCGACGGAGATCTGCGCGAGGCGGTGCACGTTGGACTCGCGGGCGCGGAAGTCACCGCCCTTGACGGTGTCGTAGAAGAGGCGGTGGATCGAGTCGCCGTCGTTGCGGTAGTTCTTCGCGGCGTTGATGCCGCCCTGCGCGGCGATGGAGTGGGCGCGGCGCGGGGAGTCCTGGTAGCAGAACTGGACGACGTGGTAGCCCTGTTCGGCGAGCGTGGCGCCGGCGGAGCCGCCCGCGAGGCCGGTGCCGACCACGATGACGGTGTGCTTGCGCCGGTTGGCGGGGTTGACCAGCTTGGCCTCGAAGCGGCGCGTGTCCCAGCGCTCGGCGACGGGGCCGGAGGGGGCCTTGGTGTCGGCGACGGGTTCGCCGGTCGTGTAGTCGGTGTAGGTCATCTTCAGCTCACCACTCCGGTCATGACGCCCACGGGCACGGCGATGAAGCCGGCCGTGAGCAGCAGCGCGAGGACGTTGGCCGTGGCCTTCAGGGCGCGGTCGCGGGTGCGGCTGCCGGCGCCGAGGGTCTGGGCGGCGCTCCAGAAGCCGTGCCGGACGTGCAGACCGACGGCGAGCATCGCCACGATGTAGATGGTGTTGCCGTACCAGGTGGAGAAGGTGTCCACCACGTTCTGGTACGGGCGCCCCTCCTGGAAACCGCCGGAGTGCACGGTGCCGGTCGTCAGGTCCAGGAGGTGCCAGACGATGAACAGCGCGAGGATGACGCCGCCCCAGCGCATGGTGCGCGTGGCGTAGGAGGCGCGCGGCCTCTTGTGGACGTACTGGGTGGGGCGGGCCCTGATGTCGCGGCGGCTGAGCTGGTACGCCGAGACCGCGTGGGCGACGACGGCGACGACCAGGACCACCCGGACGATCCAGAGCGTCCACTCGTCGTGCATGAACGGCTCGCCGACGGTGCGCAGCCAGTGCGCGTAGTGGTTGAAGTCACCGGCACCGAAGAAGATCTTCAGGTTGCCGATCATGTGGACGACCAGGTAGAGCAGCATGATCAGTCCGCTGACCGCCATCACGGTCTTCTTGCCGACGGTCGAGTCCCACACCGTGCGTGCCAAGGACGGCCGTCGGTCCGTCCGCGTTGCCAGAGCCATGAGAACGACGCTAAGACCGAACCGCCCGATCGGTCCAAGACATGGTACGCCTGGTTTCCATAGTCCTCACCTATGATGGCTGTATGCAGTTCCAGCAGCTCCAGTACTTCGTGGCGGTCGCCGAGACCCGGCACTTCACCCGCGCCGCCGATCTGGTGCACGTGGCACAGCCCTCGCTGTCGCAGCAGATCAAGGCCCTGGAGCGGGAGCTGGGCGCGGACCTGTTCCTGCGGGCCCGGGGCAACATCACGCTGACGGACGCCGGGGAGGCCCTGCTGCCGCTGGCCCGGCGCATCCTGGCCGACGCCGACACGGCCCGGCACGAGGTGCAGGAGCTGGTGCAGCTGCGCCGGGGCCGGGTCCGGCTCGGAGCCACCCCGAGCCTGTGCACGGGCCTGCTCCCGGACGTCCTGCGCGCCTTCCACGACCGCTACCCCGGCATCCGCCTGCTGATCGAGGAGGGTGGTTCGCACGACCTGGTGCGCGAGCTGGCACGCGGCGCCCTCGACCTCGCCCTCGTCGTCCTGCCCCTGCCGACACCCTCCCCCGCGCTGACGACGGTGGAGCTGCTGCGCGAGGACCTGGTCGTCGTGTCCTCGCCGGAGGCCCCGCGGCCGGGCGGCGGCCGGCGCGCGGTGCGCGTCGCCGACCTGGAGGGCGAACGCCTCGTGATGTTCCGGCACGGCTACGACCTGCGTGAGCTGACGGTGGCGGCGTGCCGCGCCGAGGGCTTCGAACCGGAGTTCGCGGTCGAGGGCGGCGAGATGGACGCGGTGCTGGAGTTCGCACGGGCGGGGCTGGGCGTGGCCGTCGTACCGCGCATGGTGGCGGCGCGGTCGGGCCGGGGGCTGCGGGTCACCCCGCTGGCCCGGCCCGGTCTGCACCGGACGATCGCCCTGGCCCACCGCAGCGACGTGGCGCCGCCGCGGGCCGCGCGGGAGCTGCAGCGGATGCTGCTGGAGCGGTGAGCGTCAGCCGCGGACGGCCGGCAGGTCCGGCACGCCGGAGCGCGCGGAACTCGGCACGGACGGCGCCGGCGACGTCGCCGACCCGCGCGGAGCCGTCGTCGGCCGGGCCGACGGTGGTCCGCAACGGCCGCTCGCCGTTCGCGGTGCCGACGATACGGACGACGGCGCGGGCGACGTCGGCGTCGTCCGGTGCCGGTGCGGCGAGCGCCTTGCCCACGTCGTCCATGAACCCGCCGTACAGGGCGTCGCACTCCTCGGCGGTGGCCGTGTCCTCCGGGGGCCACCGGGCGGCGGAACGGCCCGGCGCACCCGGCAGGGCTCACCCCGTCGCGTCGACCAGCGCCAGTTCGTGCAGCCGGTCCGGCGGGCCCGGGCGGGCGTAGTACCAGCCCTGGGCGGTGTCGCAGCCCAGTATCCGCAGCTGCTCGGCCTGGGCGCCGGTCTCCACGCCCTCCACGGTCACCGCCAGGTCCAGGCTGTGCGCCAGGGAGACGATCCCTTCGACGATCTTGAGGTCGACGGGGTCGGCGGGGAACCGCTGCATGCTCTGGGTGAACGAGCGGTCCAGCTTGAGCACGCTCACCGGCAGCCGGCGCAGGTTGGCGAGGTTGGAGTAACCGGTGCCGAAGTCGTCCAGGGCGATGTCGACGCCCATCTCGGCCAGCCGGCGCAGCGGTTTGAGCAGGGCGTCGTCGGCGCCGATGAGAGCCGACTCGGTCACCTCCAGGCAGAGCGCGTCGGGTTGCACGCCCGCGCGCTCCAGGATGTCCACGGTGTCCTGGACCAGACGGGGGTGGGTGAGCTGGCAGGGCGAGAGGTTGACATTGATACGGAGCGGGCCGCCGTCGTGGTGCCGCTCCCGCCAGGCACGCGCCTGGCGCACCGACTGCTCCAGCACCCACCGGCCGAGCGGGACGATGAGACCCGTGTGCTCGGCGAGCGGGATGAACCGATCCGGGCCGAGGATGCCGTGCTGCGGGTGCAGCCAGCGCACCAGGGCCTCCGCGCCGCGCACGCTACCGTCGCCGAGGTGGACCAGCGGCTGGTACTCGATGAAGAACTCGCCTCGTTCCAGGGCGGTCGGCAGCGCCGTGGTCAGCCCGTGCCGCGTGATGGCGCGGGCGTCGGCCTCCGGGTCGGCCAGCTCGAAGCGGTTGCCGCCCGCCGACTTGGCCCGGTACATGGTGATGTCGGCGCTGCGCAGCACCTCCGCCGCGCTGCGCTCCCCGGCCGGCCCCTCCACGACGCCGATGCTGCCGCGCACGGTCAGCTCCCGGCCGTCGACGCTGATCGGCGCGAGCAGCGCGTTCATGATCCGGGAGGCGAGTTCGTCGACCTCGCGCTCGGTGTCGGGGCCGGTGGTCAGGGCCACGAACTCGTCGCCGCCGAGCCGCGCGACCATCTCGCCGGGCGCGGTGGCGCAGGACTGGAGCCGGTCGGCGACCTCGACGAGCAGCCGGTCGCCGGCCGCGTGGCCGAGGCTGTCGTTGACGGTCTTGAAGCCGTCCAGGTCGAGGTAGCACAGGCCGAAGCGCTGTCCCTCGCCGGCGGCCAGGGCCTTCTCCAGGCGCTCGAAGAAGAAGGTGCGGTTGGGCAGGCCGGTCAGGGCGTCGTGGGTGGCCTCGTAGCGCAGCCGCAGATTGAGCAGGCGGCGCTCGGTGGTGTCCTCCATCAGGGCCAGCTGGTACTGGGGGGCGCCGTCGGCGTCCCGCAGCAGCGACACCGTGAGGTTGGTCCACAGGGCGGTCCCGTCGGGACGGTAGAACGCCTTCTCGAGGTGGTAGTGCTCGCGTTCGCCGCGGACCAGCTCCTCGTAGAGCTTCCAGGTCTGCGGGGCGTCCTCGGGGTGGGTCCAGTCCAGGACGTTGCGGGTCTGCATGGTCTGCCCGGAGAGGCCGAACATCCGCAGCAGCGCGCCGTTCACCTGGAGGATGTTGCCGTCCAGGTCGGCGATGCCGATGCCTATGGCCGCGCCCTCGAAGACCGCGCGGAACCGCGCCTCGGTGGCGTGCAGGGCCTGGGCGACCACGCCCTGGGCCCTGAGCGCGGCCGCGGAGATCGCCTCCTGCTCGGCGAGGGTGCGGGCGCGCAGCGCCTGGGCGTACCCGGCGGCCATGGCGTGCTGGAGCCGTGCCGAGCGGGCCCGCAGGTCCTCCTGGTCGCCGTCGCCGCCGCAGTAGAGCACGAGGTAGGCGTCGACGCAGTCCAGCGAGCGGCTGAGCGCCTCCGGGTCGGTGCAGTGGACGCCGACCAGAGCCGCGCCGACCGCCTTGCCCTCGTCGGCGTCGAAGGAGCGCTTCCTGAGCGCGTCGCTCAACCGCCGGGCGAGCGGCAGCAGTTGCACCTCGAACTCCGGGCGGGTCGACGACGTCGCGGTCACCGGGAAGACGGCCCGGCTCCAGATGGTCGCGAACCGGCGCAGTCTGTCCTCCGGCTCGTCGGGCGCCCCGCTCACGCGGTACGCCCCACGCCGGCGAACGCGGAGGAGGCCCATCGGTCGTCGTCCTCCGGTGGGGTGTCCGGGCGCCAGAGCTGCATCGGCACCAGTCCGGGTTCCACCATGTCGTACCCCTCGAAGAACCGCGCGATCCCGTCGCGCGACCGCATGATCAGCGGGTTGCGGATGTCCTCGTACACGTCGACCGTGCCCTTGGCCCTCTCCTCGGACAGCGGGATGCCTTCGTACGAGGCGTGCGTGAGCACCAGCATGCTGCCGGGCGCGAGCGCGTCGCGCAGTTCGGCCACCGCTGCGTACGGGTCGTCCTCGTCCTCCACGAAGTGCAGTATGGCAACGAGGAGCAGGGCGACCGGCCGGTTCAGGTCGATGAGGCGCCCGACCTCGGAACTGGCCAGGATCTCCCGGGGCTTGCGCAGGTCCGCGGCGACGACGCCCGTGCTGTCGTCACCGGCGAGGACGGCCTCGCTGTGGGCGACGGCGACCGGGTCGTGGTCGACGTACACCACCCGGGCTCCGGGGTCGGCCGCGCGGGCCACCTCGTGGACGTTGCCGAAGGTCGGGATGCCGGAGCCGATGTCGAGGAACTGGGTGACACCCTCGCCGACGGCGAACCGCACCGCGCGCCGCATGAACGCCCGGTTGGCCTGCATGATCTTGGGCAGGCCCGGCATGAACTCCATGGCCTTGCGGGCCGCTTCCCGGTCGACCTCGAAGTTGTGCGAACCGCCCAGGTAGTAGTCGTAGATGCGCGAGACGCTGGGGACCGAGATGTCGATGTTCCGTGGGGCCCAAGCGGGACGCTCCATCTGACTCTCCAACGCATCGGCGATCCAGTGTTCGAGCTGAGGCTACTGATCGCCCGCCAATGGAGCGAGCAGAAACGGAAATTGACCATCCGTTCCCGGTCACTGCCAGTGGCACGTGCCGCGTCGGCGCCCCCCTCATCTCCCCTGAAAACCACCGAAGCACTCCGCCGCGCCGCGAAGCGTGGGAATCCGGGCGAGCGCGGCCGGTCGTGACAGCACAAGGGTCCGCCCCCTGAGCGGTGGGTTTCAGGGGGCGGACGAGGCCGGGCGCGCGGATCAACCCTGGGGAGGTCTGATCCTCACTTCTCCGACGCGCCGACCGGCTTGCCGTCGGGGCGGATGGCGAACCAGGTGCCGCCGACGCCCTGACCGTTGGTGTCGCCGGGCTTCTTGTCCCCGGCGAAGGTGTAGATCGGCACGCAGTCGATGGTCTGCTGCTTCAGCCCGTCGGGCCGGTCGAAGACCACGTAGCCCTGGCCGCGGGGGCCGGATCCCTTCAGGTCGATGCCCTTGGTGTCCTTGGCGTCCACCGGCTTGATGACCGGCCACTTCGTCAGGCACTCGCCGGTGCAGGCCGTCTTCATCGGCCAGGGCGAGTCCTTCATGAAGCGGTAGACGGTGTGCCCGTTGCCGTCGACGACGATCTCGCCGAGCTTGGGGTCGTTGCGGGTGGACAGGCCGGGCCGGTCGCCGGCCTGCGTGCCGGAACCGCCCTGCGCCTTCTTGCCGTCGGGGGCGAGCGCGTACCAGGTGCCGCCGACGCCCTGGCCGTTGACGTCACCGGCGTTGATGTCCTTGGCGAAGCGGTACGCCGGCCAACCGCCGACGGTGAGCTGCTTGGTGCCGTCGGACCGGGTGACCGAGCCGAGCAGGGCCTTGTCGATGCCGGCGCCGGCCTCGGCGTCGTCGGCGGGGACCGGCGGCCATTTCTTGGCGCAGTCGCCGTCGCAGTTGGACTTGGCCGGCTCGGCGGTGTCCTTGTCGAAGCGGTAGAGCGTCAGACCGCCGCTGTCGGTCAGCACCTTGCCGAGTTCCGCGTTGGTGGAGACGGACAGTTCACCGGCGGTGGAGGTCTGCGCGCCGATGCCCTCCTCGCCCGGCGCCCCGGCGTCGGCACCGCCCAGACCCGTGCCCGCGGAACCGTAGCCGCCGCCCGTGGCGGCCGTGGCTCCCACGTTCTGGCTGCTCGCCGACGGCGTCGTCTCCTGCCCGCATGCCGTCGTCAGCGCCAGCAGCGCCGCGGCGCTCACCGCGAGCGAGGCGCTCCGCCACGAGGTCTTCATCGTCAACTCCCCAGAATCACACGGGTGTCGCAGCGCCCTGCTGCGCCGCCGCACGACGAGGAGTACGCAGCGGAACCCCGTGCGTGTTCAACGGGCGGCCGAAATTCTTTCGGGAAGCTGTGAGACCCCTCCCGCCCCACCCGTACTCCTGGCCACGCGCGTGCCGCCGCCCCGGCTCGTACGCGCGTGCGCCCCGCGGGCCCGCCACCTGCCTCCGGGCCAAACCTGCCGCGCGCCACCCGTCCCCCGTTCGGGGCAATCCACCTGTTCCTCGGCGTGTGACGGTCGGCGTGGACACAAGATCTTCGTCGTGCACGGACCCGAACCCACACAATCCACCCTTACCTCACGGCTGTTGGCCGTGGCGGTACTGACCTGGCTGCTGGTGACGGCACCGGCCGGGACGGCGGTGGCCGACGCCTGCGCCTACGCGGACACGGGACCCGGCGGGGTCCAGGCCGTCGCGGTCGCCGGGAGTCTCACCTGGCCCACCCCGCCGCAGTGCCCCCCGCCGACCCCGACGCCCACGCCGACCCCGACCCCGACGCCGACCCCTGTACCGACCCCGGAACCGCCGCCTCCGCCCCCGCCGAAGCCGACACCGACGCCCACCCCCAAGCCCGAGCCGCCGCCCGCCCCGGCACCGAAGCCCCCGGCCCCCCGGCCCACGGCGCTCCCGCCGGCCCCCGCGCCCAAGCCCGCCCCGGTCCCGGCGCCCCTGCCGAAGACCGAGCCGAAACCGCCGCCGCCCGCACCCGAGCCCCGCCCGACCCGCGTCCACTACCCGCCGCACCGCGTCACCCCGCAGCGGCAGGCGGCGCACAGCGCCCCGTCGCCCCTGGCCTTCGTCCTGCTGATCGCGGCCCCCGCCATCGCCGCGGTCGCCGCCCTGCGCCCCCGCTGACCCCCTGGAGGACCCCCTTGCCGGAATGGCTTGTTCTCACCCTCGCGATGCTGGCCGCCTGCGGTGTGGTGGTGATCATCACCCTTGTGCGGCACAGGACCGCCCCCGAGGACGAGGACCCGTCCGAGACCCCGGACGTCATCGAGTACATGACGATGTGGATCGGCGTGGTGTACGCCATCGTCCTGGGTCTGGCCATCGCGGGCGTCTGGGAGGGCCGCAGCGCCGCCCAGGACCACGTCCAGGCGGAGGCCGTGGCGCTGCACGAGATCACGGAACGCGTCCGGGTCTATCCGCCCGAGGTCCGCGACCGCATTCGGGAGGATGTCAACGCCTATGTCGGACACGTCGTCACCACCGAGTGGAGGTCCATGGCGGACGACGGCGAACTCACCGACCGCGGCACCGCGCTGCTCCAGCGCCTCCGTGAGGACGTCACCGACTACGAGCCGAGGACCGACTTCGAGGCCCAGGCGTACCAGCCGCTCGTCGACCAGGTGACCGCGGCCGACCAGGCGCGGATCGCCCGCGGCGACTCCACCGGCGCGACCATGCCGGGCGTGGTGTGGTTCGGCCTGCTGGCGGGGGCGGTGATCACCATCGGCATGGTGTTCGCCCTGCAGATCCGGCGCACCCCGCGTGAGCTGATCCTCGCCGGGCTGTTCTCCGCGCTGATCGCGTTCCTGCTCTTCCTCATCTGGGACTTCGACTCGCCCTACGGCCACGGGGCCGCCGAGGCGGCGCAGCCGTTCCTCGACCTGTTCCCGCGCGCCAAGGGCTGACCGCGCCCCCATCCCGCCGCAGCGCCGGGGGACGTACGCCGCCGCACCGGCCGCGTCGCCCGGCCGCAGCAACGCGTTCCCCTGGGCGGCCCACACGGTTGCCCCATTCGTACGACAGCGATCGCGTAGGTGTGCGCACGTTCCTAGCGTTCCGGACATCGAGGTGCGTGTCCGGCGCAGGCGGCGCAAGGTCCGCCGCCGCTCCTCGGAGACCGGGAGGAACACCATGCGAGCGATACGCGTCGCGTCGGCCGCGCTGCTGGGCGTCAGCGCCCTCGCCGCGACCGCGCCGGCCGCCCACGCGCGCGGCGACGACTCGGGCTTCTGGGCCAGGGTGGTCCCCTCCGCCGTGGAGCCCGGCGGACGGGTGAGGCTGCACGCCAACGGCTGCGAGCAGAGCGTGACCGTCTCGTCCGGGGTCTTCGACACGGTCGTGATCCCCCGGTGGCGGACCACGGCACGGGTCACCGTCGACCCGGACGCGAAGCGGGGCGCGGTGTACGAGGTGTCGTTCTACTGCGGCACGTTCTGGCAGAGCGCCGACCTCCGGATCGCCGGCGGCCGGCCCGAGCCGCGGGCCCGTCCCGCACACCTGGACAAGGGCGTCAAGGCCGGTGCGGGCGGGACCCTCGCCGGGTTCGATCTCAAGGAGATCGGTCTGGGCGCCGCACTGGTCACCGGCGTGATCGGCACCGCGTACCACCTCTCCCGGCGGCGCGCCGACGAGAGCGACGCCTGACACCGCTCCCCCCTCCACGGACCTTCGCCCCGGCTTCCCCACAAGGGGGCCGGGGGCGAAGGTCCGTGGAGGGGCGTACGACGGACGAAGGGATGGCCGGTCAGATCTGCCTCTCCGCCCGGCGCCGCATCCAGAACACGCCGCCGCCCGCGAGGGCCACGGCGATGAGGCCGCCGCCGATGGCCATGTCGGTCGTCGTCGCCCCCGTCGACGTGCTGCCGCCGAGGCCGCCGCGGACACCGCCGACGACGGTGAAGGCGGCGGGGTTCGTCAGGGTCCGGCCGCCGCAGTTGACGGTGATGCTGTGCGAGCCCGGACGGGCCTTGTGGTCGACGGTGGCGGTGCCCCGGGCGCTGCCGCCGCCGGTCGGCGACAGCGTCGTGGGCCGGAACGCGTCCGAGGTCGCGGTGCCTCCCGAAGGGCAGCCGTCGACGGTGATGGTGAGCTGTCCGCCGCGGGCGATGACGCTGGGCAGCGCCACGATGTTGCTGGGGCCGGGCATGCCGTCCCGCGCGACGGCCGCCGGGGCGGCGACGCCGAGAGCGGCAACCGCGGTGGCAGCGGCCGCCAGGGTACGAGTGGTACGCATGTGATCCTCCGCGGAAGACGCCCCGGGTCCCGTCCCCGGTCCGATCGGCGAGAAAGCGCCTCCCAGAAAGACCCTCAGATGCCCTGCCCGGGGCCGCATTTCGACGCTGGTCCGTCCTGGTGAGGGGACACGCCGGGCGATGCCCCCGCGAGATGGATCACCGCAGGTCACGCACCGTCAGAATTTCTCGGCACCCGGCACCCCGTATGGCGCACCGAAAAATGCCGGGCCACCCGTTCGTATCCGCCCCGTCGCCGGTCCGCCGCCGGGGACTTAGCGTGCCGTTATGCGCGAAGGACGCGGCGACGGCCGGGTCGAGAGGGGTTGCCGAATGTGTGGGTCCGAGCTGGAGCGAGCGGAGGAGCGGCGCAGGACGCGCGCTCCCTGGGGCGTGATAGCGCTGGTGCTGCTGACCGGTCTCGCGCTCATCCGCAACGGGTCCGGCGAATTCGACGTCGGGCCGCCCCAGCCGGCGTCGGCGGCGGCGGCCGACAGCCACCTGCCCGGCCGGCTCGCGCGGGCCGTGCGGCCCCTGCCGTACGCCATGCCGAACCGGGTGCGGATTCCCGGCATCCAGGTGGACGCGCCGATCATCCCCGTCGGGCTGGACGCGGACGGCTGGGTCGCCGCGCCGCCGCCGGAGGACCCGAACCTCGCGGGCTGGTTCACCGGTTCCGTGACACCGGGCGAGAAGGGCACCGCGGTGATCGTCGGTCACGTCGACAACACCCAGGGGCCCGCGGTGTTCTACGGGCTGGGGTCGCTGGAGAAGGGCAAGCGCGTCGAGATCGCCCGCGAGGACGGCAAGACGGCCGTCTTCCAGATCTACGGCATCGAGGTGTTCGAGAAGAACGACTTCCCCGGCGACCGGGTGTACGCCTCGAAGGGCACCGCCGAGCTGCGGGTCATCACCTGCGGCGGCGGCTTCTCCAAGCAGACCGGCTACGACGGGAACGTGGTCGTCTTCGCCGGCCTGGTCGAGGTCCGCTGAGGGGTCCCGGCCGGCCGGCGGACCGGCCGCGTCAGAGGAGCCGCCGGTCGGGGACCGTCAGGTGGTACCCGGCGTCCAGCAGTCGCGGCAGATAGGTCCGCAGGGCCGCGACGCTCTGCGAACGGTCGCCCCCGGCGTCGTGCGAGAGCACCACGACGCCGGGGCCGGCGCCGTCCCACACTGCTTGAACGATTCTGCGGGTGCCCGGCGTGGTCCAGTCGAGGGTGTCCACGGTCCACGCCAGGGGCTCCATGCCCAGGTCGGCGCCGAGCTGGAAGGCGGTCCGGTTCCAGGCGCCGTAGGGGGCGCGGAACCAGACGGGGCGCACCCCGCAGGCGTCCTCGACGACGTCGCTGGTACGTTCCATCTCCTCGCGCATCCGGCGGCGGCTGAGCCGGGTCAGCAGCGGGTGCGACCAGGTGTGGTTGCCGACGACGTGGCCCTCGTCGGCCATGCGGGCCACGAGGTCCTTGTTGTAGTCGGCCATCTCGCCGCACACGAAGAACGTGGCGCGTACGTCGTATGCGCGCAGGGTGTCCAGGACGCGCGGGGTGTAGCGGCGGTCGGGGCCGTCGTCGAAGGTCAGCAGCATGACACGGCCGCGGCCCGGCATCCGCAGCAGGGGCGCGTGCCGCACGAGGGTCCGGTGGGGGGCGGCGCGCGGCGGGCCGTATCCGGTCAGAGGCTGCAGGCGGTAGGAGCTCGGCTTCCGGGCGGGGTGGGCCTGGGGGCCCGCGGGCGGGGCGGCGGCCCGGACCGGCTCGTCGTCGCCCGCGACCGCCGCGAGGACTCCGGCCGTGCCGGCGGCCGAGACGGCGGCCGCTCCGGCGACCAGCAGACGGCGGCGGGTGAGCAGACGCGGGGGCAGCTGATCCTTCGTCATGACTCATCAGTCGCCCGGTCACGGACCGGCGCACCAGTGCGGCACCGGGACGGCGGCATCGAAGCACCCGGGCGGCCGAGCCCCGGTCGTGGTCAGCGGCGCCGGACGAGCGGGAAGAGCAGGGTCTCCCGGATCGTCAGGCCGGTGAGGAACATGACGAGCCGGTCCACGCCGATGCCGAGCCCTCCGGTGGGCGGCATGGCGTACTCCAGGGCGTCGAGGAACTCCTCGTCGAGCTCCATGGCCTCCGGGTCGCCGCCGGCGGCCAGCAGCGACTGGGCGGTGAGGCGGCGGCGCTGTTCGACGGGGTCGGTGAGCTCGGAGTAGGCGGTGCCGAGTTCGGTGCCGAAGGCGACGAGGTCCCAGCGTTCGGCGAGCCGGGGGTCCTCGCGGTGCCGGCGGGTGAGCGGGGAGACGTCGGTCGGGAAGTCCTTGTAGAAGGTGGGCAGCCGGGTCCTCTCCTCGACCAGCCGTTCGTACATCTCCAGGACGACGTCGCCGTGGCCGTCGTCGGCGGTGTAGGGCACGCCCACGCGGTCGCAGTGCCGGTGCAGCCGCAGCAGTTCGGTGCCGGGGCCGATCTCCTCGCCGAGCACCTCGGAGATCGCGCCGTACACCGTCTTGACCGGCCAGCGCCCGGAGATGTCGTACTCCTCGCCGTCCTTGCGGGCGATCTCCGCGCCGAAGGCCGCCCGGGCGCAGCCCTGGACGAGGTCGCGGACGAGGTCGAGCATCACGTCGTAGTCGGCGTACGCCTGGTAGGCCTCCAGGATGGTGAACTCGGGGTTGTGCTTGTAGTCGACGCCCTCGTTGCGGAAGGTGCGGCCCATCTCGAAGACCTTCTCGACGCCGCCGACGCACAGCCGCTTCAGGTACAGCTCGGGGGCGATGCGCAGATAGAGGTCGAGGTCGTAGGCGTTGATGTGGGTGGTGAAGGGCCGGGCGTTGGCGCCGCCGTGGATCTGCTGGAGGACCGGGGTCTCGACCTCCAGGTATCCGCGGTCCAGCAGGCCCTGGCGCAGGGCCTGGACGGCGGTGGAGCGGGCCCGGACGGTGTCGCGGGCGGCGGGGCTGGAGACCAGGTCGAGGTAGCGCATGCGGATCTTGGTCTCGGGGTCGGCGAGGCCGCGGCGTTTGTCGGGCAGCGGGCGCAGGCATTTGCCGATGAGCTGCCAGGAGGTGACGAAGACGGTGGGTTCGCCCTTGTCGCTGACGCCGGCCCGGCCGGTGGCGCTGACGAGGTCGCCCATGTCGCAGTCGGCGGTGAAACGGTCGAGGGCGGCGCCGGACTCGGCGCGGGTGAGGGCGAGCTGGTGGTCGCCGGACCAGTCGCGCAGCACGGCGAAGACGAGTCCGCCGAAGTCGCGGACGAGCATGACGCGGCCGGCGACGGTGACCCGCTGGCCGGCGGGGACGTCGGCGAGGGCGTGGGTGCGCGCGGGGATGCCGACCGGGTAGGGGTCGACGCCCGCCTCGCGGAGCCGGTCGAGGGTGCGGTGCCGGACGCGGACCTGTTCGGGGAGTCCGGCGTCCGATGCGGCCGCCGCGGCCTCGTCCCCTCCGTCGAGGCCGAGGGCCGCGAGCGAGGGCAGGCCTTCGGTGGTCGCGGGGCGGGGCTCGTTGCGCGGGCGCCCCTTGCGGTGCAGCTTGTGGAGCGACGGTACGGGGACGAAGCCCTCGGCGATGCCGGAGGCCAGGCCGATGCGGGCGAGGGACGCGGCCTCGCCGTAGCACAGGAAGCGCGGGTACCACTGGGGCCGGTACTTGGCGTTGGAGCGGTACAGCGCCTCCAGCTGCCACCACCGGGAGAAGAACAGCAGCAGGCGCCGCCACATCCGCAGCACCGGCCCGGCGCCGATACGGGCGCCCTCCTCGAAGACGGAGCGGAAGGCGGCGAAGTTCAGCGAGATCCGGCGGATGCCGAGTTTGGGGGCGGCCGCGCACAGTTCGGCGACCATGAACTCCATGACGCCGTTGGGGGCGCGGCGGCGGTCGCGGCGCATCAGGTCCAGGGAGACGCCGTCGCGGCCCCAGGGCACGAAGGAGAGCAGCGCGATCAGGCCGCCGTCCTCGTCCCGGGCCTCCACGAGGAGGCAGCCGCCGTCGGCCGGGTCGCCGAGGCGGTCCAAGGCCATGGAGAAGCCGCGTTCGGTCTCGGTGTCCCGCCAGGCGTCGGCCCGGCCGGTGATGTCGGCCATCTCGGCCGCGCCGAGGGTGGAGTGGCGGCGGACCCGGCAGTGGGCGCCGGTGCGCCGGACCCGGTGGACGGCCTGCCGGGTGACGCGCATGTCGCGGCCGTCGAGGTCGAAGTCCTGGACGCGCAGGATCGCCTCGTCGCCGAGCTGGAGGGCGCCGAGCCCGGCGCGGGCGTAGGCGGTGGCGCCGTCCTCGGAGGCGCCCATCACGGCGGGCGCCCAGGCGTGGCGGCGGGCCAGGTCCTGCCAGGCGGCGATGGCGTGCGGCCACGCCTCCCGGTCTCCGACGGGGTCCCCGCTGGCCAGGCAGACGCCGGCCTCGACGCGGTAGGTGACGGCGGCCTTGCCGCTGGGCGAGAAGACGACGGCCTTGTCGCGGCGGGTGGCGAAGTAGCCGAGGGAGTCCTGGTCGCCGTAGGCGCGCAGCAGGGCGCGGATGCGGTCCTCCTCGTCGCCGTGCAGGGCGGCCTCCATGCGCTGCGAACGGAACAGGGTCGCGGCGGCGTTGAGAAGGGCGAGCGCGCCGAACAGGCCGAGCACGAAGTACAGCGGCCGGGGCGGGCGGCCGTCGTAGCTGGTGCCGGAGACGAGGCCGCCGCAGACCCGGTCGGCGGCCCAGGCGAGCCGCTGGCCCTGCGGCAGGGTGCCGGGGAACAGCTCGACGAGGCCCCAGCCGATCAGGATGCCGGCGGCGAGACCGGCGACGAGGACGCCGAGGGCCCGGCGTACGGCGGCCCGGCGGGACGCGGCGTAGAACTCCCCGCGGGCGACGATCAGCAGCACCAGGGCGAGCGCGCACACGACGAGGGAGGGGACGGAGTCGGCGTGGTCGCCGACGACCGTGCCGACGATGTCGGAGAGGACGAGCAGGCCCAGGTAGATCACGACCAGCCACCAGGCGACCTTCTTGCGGGCGGCGGTCGCGGCGGCGAGCAGGAAGAGGAAGACGGCGTAGGCCAGGTTCGCGCTGACGGGGACGACGATCTGGTCGAGTGCGCGGACGACGGGGCGCAGCCCCGTGCGCAGCGGCGGGACGAGGGCCAGCAGCACGCAGAACAGTCCGAGGGCGCCGAAGAAGGCCGCGAAACCCTGGGGGACCTTGCTGAGGACCCCGTTTCCGGGCGGCCTCGCCGAGCCCGTGGCGCCCTTCCTGCGGACGGTCTCCACGGTGGCAGTCATTCTTCGACTCTAGGAAGGCGGCCGCCTCCCCGCCCGTCGAGCGGCCTGCCCGGTCGGCCGGGGCCGGGGCTTCCGATAACCTCCGTGCCGTGACGGAACAGGACGCGCACCGGTTCGAGCGGGGTACCGACGGGCCCAAGGTCATCGTGGTCGGCGTGGACGGCTCGGACTCGTCGCTGCGTGCGGCGGCCTACGCCGCGGGGCTGGCCCGCCGGCAGCGGGCGCTGCTCGCCCTCGTGTACGTGCAGCCGGTGGTGACGGCGGGGGTCGCGCTCGGGGCGCCGGTCGCGGAGACGACGGACGAGATCGCCGAGGAGCTGATCGCCTATCTGCGGGAGGCGACCGAGCGGGTGAAGGGGATATTCGATCTGCGCTGGGAGTTCCACACCTTCCGCGGCGACCCCTACAGCGGCCTGGTGAAGGCGGCGGACGAACTGAAGGCGGACGCCGTGGTGGTGGGCGCCTCGGAGCAGGCCGGGCACCGGATCGTCGGCTCGGTGGCGGTACGGCTGGTCAAGGCCGGGCGCTGGCCGGTGACCGTGGTGCCGTAGCCCCGGGCCGGGGCGCGGTCAGAGGGTGCGCAGGAAGTCGAGCACGACCGCGTTGAAGTCGTCCGGCTTCTCCATGTTGAGGTAGTGGCCCACGCCGTCGACGGTGGCGGTGCGGCCGCGCGGGACGGCCCGCGCGAGCCGTTCGGCGGCGTCGAGCATGTCGGCGGGTTCCAGGGAGCCGTTGAGGGCCAGGAGCGGCACGTCGAGCTGGGGCAGCCGGGCCCAGGAGCCGGTCACCCGCACGAGCCGGTCCTTCTCGTCCGGGGTGTGCTTGGAGAGGGTGTGCAGGGCCATCTCGCGCAGGCGCCGGGCGATCTCCGGGTCGATGTCGGCGGCGTCGCGGTGTTCGCCGGGGATCACCCGCAGGAAGGCCCGCAGCCAGCCCTCGATGTCGCCGGCGCCGAGGGTGCGCGCGTATTCGGCCTGGATGCCCCTGGTCCACGGGTCGGTGTAGGTGAAGTCGCCGGTGGCGGCGCCGCAGGTGACCACGGCGCGGACCAGTTCCGGGTGTTCCAGCGCGGTGTCGGTGGCGATGACGCCGCCCATGGAGACGCCGACGAGGACGGCGGGGCCGGTGCCGAGGTGGCGCAGCAGGGCGGCGAGGTCGTCGGCCCAGCGGAAGGGCTTCGTGGCGTTGGCGGAGAGGCCGTGGCCGCGCACGTCGGGGGCGATCACCCGGTGGTGGGCGGCGAGCGCCGGTATCTGCCCGGCGAAGACGCGGTGGTCGACGTAGCCGGAGTGGAGGAGGACCACGGGGTCGCCGGAGCCGGTGTCGAGGTAGGCGAGGTCGCCGTCGGCCGAGGCGAAGTAGCTGGGTTCCGCAGCAACTGTCATGACAACCAAGGTGTCATCTTCTCGCCGTTTTGACAACCGAGGTGTCATGATGGCCGGGTGAACGACACCGGCAAGCCCCTTCCCCCCGACGAGCTGGCCCACCGGCTGACCGAGGTCTTCGACCTGGTGGGCCCGCTGTACCGGCTCACCCAGCACAGCGTCGAGCGGGGCGCGGCCGCCGAGGGCCTGTCCGTCACGGTCCGGGCGGTCCTGGACCTGCTCCACGGGCGTGGGCCGCTGACCGTGCCGGCGATGGGCCGCGCCCTGGCCGTGAGCCGTCAGTTCGTGCAGCGCACGGTGAACGAGGCCGCGGCGCGGGGGCTGGTGGAGAGCGTCCCGAACCCGGCCCACCAGCGGTCCGCCCTGATCCGGCTCACGGACCCGGGACGGCGGGCGATCACGGCCGTGCTCGCGCGCGAGCACCGCGCGCTGCGCGAGACGGACGGCGCCCTCACGGACGCGGACGTGACGGCGTGCGTGCGGGTGCTCGGCGAGCTGCTGCGGCTGATGGAGCGCGCCGACGGCGGCTGACCGCGGCTACTTCGCCATCTGCAGGCCGTCCTCCGCCGCGCCCCGGCTGAGGACGACGTCCCGGATGCGGTCGCGCACGCCCCGCAGGTCCGCGCCGCCGGCGATGGCCCGGTTGAGGTCGACCACCCGGCCGGCGTCGACGTCGAAGAGCTGCGGAAGGAACTCCGCCTTGGTCACCTCCCAGCGTCCGCCCTTCTCGGCGGGCGGCGCGAAGGTGAAGCGGCCGAGGGTGGACTCGTTGCCGCGCGGGTCCTGCACGCCCTGGTCGTTGTACATGGCGCCGGCGATCTGGTCGCCCATGCCGTAGACCACCCAGGTGCCGTTGACCTTCTCGTAGGCCTGCGGGACATGGGCGTGGGTGCCGAGGATCAGGTCGATGTCGGGACGGTCGCCGGTGCGCGCGGCGGTGAGGTCGCGGGCCAGGGTCAGCTGCTCGTCGTCCGGGGCGTCCTGCCACTCGGTGCCCCAGTGCAGGGACACCACCACGACGTCGGCGCCGGCCTTCCGGGCGGCGCGGGCGTCCGCCACGATCTTCTTCTGGTCGATCAGGTTGACCGCCCACGGCTGGCCGGGAGGCAGCGGGAGGTCGTTGACGCCGTAGGTGTAGGACAGGTGCGCCACCCTGGCCGGTCCCGCCCGCAGCACGGTCGCGGTGCGTGACTCGCCCTCCGCCCGCGCGGTGCCGGCGTGCTTCACCTTCGCCCGGTCGAGGGCGTTCAGCGTGCGCAGGATGCCGGCGGCGCCGTCGTCGAGGCTGTGGTTGGAGGCCGTGGAGCAGCCGTCGTAGCCGGTGGCGGCGAGACCGCGGGCGACCTCGGGCGGCGACTTGAACAGGGGGTAGCCGGTGTACTCGCCGTTCTCGCCGTAGACGGTCTCCATGTGACACAGCGCCAGGTCGGCGGCGGAGACGACGGGCTTGGCCCCGGCGAGCATCGGACGGAAGTCGTACCCCTTGCCCCCGGCGTCGAAGCGCGCGCGGTCGATGACGGACGTGTGCGGCAGCACGTCGCCGGAGGCGACGAGCGTGAAGCCGCGGGGACCGTCGGACGAACCCGACCGGCCCGCGACCTCACGGTTGTGGGCCTGGCAGGCGGCGCCTGCGGCGAGGACGGCTGTGACAGCGATGGCCACAAGCCGACTGCGTGCGATCATCAGCTCACCCCTTGTGGTCGTATATACGCATCAAATAGGTACGAAGCAGGACACCATCGCAAACAATTCGGCCACTCCGATTAGCCCGTCCGCGCACCCGCCGCAGGCGGAAGGGACCGTTCACCGCACCGTTCGCCGACGCGATCGACCGTCCGCCGCAGGCAGTTGCGCGCGCCCTGTCCCCCGATCCGGGCTTGCGCTGCGATACGGCCATGACGGCCGGAACCACCCTCACGAACAGGACGACCGCCGAGCACGAGCTCGCCGCACTGCAGCGCGAGCACGGCCGGCCCCTCTTCGCGCTCCTCCTCCGGCTCTGCGACGGAGACCGGCAGCGGGCCGAGGATCTGGCACAGGAGACGCTGGTGCGCGCCTGGCAGCACCCCGAGGCCCTGCGCGCCGACGACTTCGACTCCGTGCGCCCGTGGCTGATGACCGTCGCCCGGCGGCTCGCGATCGACGCGCGGCGGGCCCGGCAGGCACGTCCGGCCGAGGTCGGGGACGCGATACTGGAGAACGCCCGCGTCATGTCCGATCACGCCGAGCGGGCCGCCGAGGCGCTCGACGTCCGCGAGGCTGTGAAGACTCTCACTCCCGAGCACCGTGACGTCCTGGTACTGGTGTACTTCCAGGGGGCGAGCGTGGCGGAAGCGGCCCGGACCCTCGGGATTCCGCCCGGTACGGTGAAGTCGCGCGCCTACTACGCGCTCCGCGCCCTGCGCAGGGTGCTTCCGGGATACGCGCCCGACCTGCGGTGAAACCGACGGCCGAGTCAAACCTCCGTAAAGCGCCTTGCTGAACACCCCGGTTGAGTAATCGGCTGTCCCCATCCGTGTTCCGGATAGGGCAAGAGCCCACGACCCCGGGGTGGGGCGACGCACCCACCGGAGGAAGGCAGGAAGGGATGCTGCACACAGGTCAGGAGAGCACGGACGGCACAGGCGGCGGCGAACTCACCGTCCCGATGGCGTGGTTGTACGCCGAGTACATCGCCGACGAGCTGCTGCGCACCGGTGATCTGATGCCACCGACGTCCTTCGAGTTCCGCGCCGGCCGAGACGCGCTGGCGCTGACCATCTTCCTGTCGGACACCGACGGCGAGCTGTCCGGCATCCGGGTCGTCACCCAGCTGGAGACCTGGCTGTCCCTGACCGCCTACGACCAGCCGTGGCAGCACTGGGTGCGCGAGACGATGGCCGCGCTCGCGGCGCGGGCCGCCGAGTCGGGCGGGCCGGACCCCGATCTGCGGCTCGCCGAGGCGGCCTGGCGCTGGCTGCGGGAGACCGAGCTGCTCGCCCCCGACCTGAACGCGGTGCCGGGGGGCGGCACCTCGGCCGGCGAGGACGAGGGACCCAAGGTCTGGACCCCCGCGTGGCAGCTCGGGCTGCCCCTCGGACACCTGGCCATCCACCTTTTCTGAGAATTTCTCCCCCAGGACCAATCCTCGGCGCCGACCGCTCCGAATCCCCTGGTTGCGATTCTGTGTGCGGCTTGAGTGATTCGGCGGCCCGGTGCGTACCAATGGGCGCACGGAGTAACACACCCCACACCCAACGGCACGAGGATTCGGCATGAGGTCCCTGGAGAGGCATCGCGACGTCGCCGCGTACGCGCTCGGCGTGCTCAGCGAGGCGGAGGCGTTCCGCTTCGAGGACCACCTCATGGAGTGCGCGCGGTGCAGCGCACACGTGACCGAGTTCGGGCCCGTCACCCGCCAGTTGATGCTGTACCGGCGGTCCACGCCGCGCTTCGTGCACCCCATGACACAGCCGGGCCCGCAGATGCTGAACCGGCTGCTCGACACGGTGGCCGCACGGCACCGCGCCGGCCGCCGGCGCACCCTGTACACCCTGGCCGCCTCGGTGGTGATCGCCCTCGTCGGCCCCGGGGTGGCGCTCATGGCGACCGGTGAGGAGCACACCCGCCAGGTCGTCGAGGCCACGGACGCGCGCTCGGGGGTGTGGGCGCAGGTCAGAACGGAGAACGAGGCCTACGGCACCCAGGTCGAGCTCAAGGTCAAGGACGGCGCCGGGCCGCGCGCCTGCCACCTGATCGCCGTCGGCCGGGACGGCGCCGAGGAGACGGTGACCAGCTGGTCGGCCACCCGCGACGACGCCCGCGAGAACACCATGAAGGGCGCCTCGGCGATGCACACCGACGAGATCGCGCGCTACGAGGTGCGGACCTCGGACGGCGAGCACCTGGTGACGATCAAGCCCGGATGACACGGCATTCTCCTCAGCGACGCGGAAGCCGGCCCCGAACGGGGGCGGAGCCGACCGGTTGTCTGCTCCGGGAACAGCTCGACGTGGACCGGGTGACGGCCGTCCCGGGGAGCCGGCACCGCCCGGCGCGCGGGCCGTGGACCCCGCCCACGCCGGGCCCGGCCTGAGGGGCTACTTCAGGAGCCGTGACAGCCTGCGGTCCGCCAGTGGTTTTCCGCCCGTCTGGCAGGTCGGGCAGTACTGGAGCGAGGAGTCGCTGAAGGAGACCTCGCGGATGGTGTCGCCGCACACCGGGCAGGGCTCACCCGTGCGGCCGTGCACGCGCAGGCCGCTCTTCTTCTCCGCCTTCAGGCGCCCGGCCGCGATCCCGCGCGAGCGCTCGACCGCCCCGGTGAGCGTCGTCCGCAGCGCCTCGTACAGGCGGGTGACGTCCTCGGGACGCAGCGACGCCGCCAGCTTGAACGGCGACATCTTCGCGGCGTGCAGGATCTCGTCGCTGTAGGCGTTGCCCACCCCGGCGATCAGGCTCTGGTCGCGCAGGGCGCCCTTGATCTGGCGGCGTTCGTCCTTCAGCAGGGCGGCGAACCGCGCCTCGTCGAAGTCGTCCGCGAGCGGATCGGGGCCGAGACGGCTGACGCCGGGCACCTCCTGCGCGTCCGCCACCACGTACACCGCGAGCCGCTTCTGGGTGCCGGCCTCCGTCAGGTCGAAGCCGGCCCCGGTCTCCAGGGCCACCCGCAGCGCGAGGGGCCCCTTGCCGGGGCGGGGCAGGCCGCTGGGCAGCTGGTCCTTCCAGTGGAGCCAGCCCGCCCGCGCCAGGTGGGTCACGAGACGGGGCCCGCCGTCCGTCTCCAGGTCGAGGAACTTGCCGTAGCGGTGCACGGCGGTGACCCGGTGGCCCTCCAGCGCGCCGAGGGGCGGGTCGTACGTCTTCAGGACGCTGATCGCGACGGGCAGCGCCCGGACGATCTCGTGTCCGACCAGGTGTTCGGTGAGGAAGTCCTTGAGCGCTTCCACCTCGGGGAGTTCCGGCATACGTCAAGAGTGCCATCCGCCACCGGCAACGCCATCAGGCCCGCTCCGGCACCACGAACTCGCACCACACGGCCTTGCCGCCGCCGCGCGCCTCCACGCCCCACACGTCGGTCAGCAGGTCGACCAGGAGCAGGCCCCGGCCGGACACCCCGGACTCCCCCGCCTCGCGGCGCCGCGGCAAAGCGCTGGAGGAGTCCTCCACCTCGACGCGCAGCCGGCGGTCGTTGCCGACGAGGACCCGCAGGGTGACCACGGCGGCACCCTCGGTGTGCATGAGGGCGTTGGTGATCAGCTCGTCGGCGACCAGTTCGATCTCGTCGGCGCGGTCACCGGCGCTCCAGGCGCGCACGGCGGCGCGGATCATGTGCCGGGCGCCGGTCAGCGCCTCCGGGTCGCCGGGGGCGACGTGCTGCTGGAGCCGGCCGCCGGCCTGCGGGGTGTCGAGGACGCGGCGGCGCAGCAGAAGCAGGGCCACGTCGTCGTCGCCGCCGCGCTCCTCGGCGACGTCGATGAGCCGGTCGGCGAGTTCCCGGACGTCCAGGGGGCCGGCGCCGATGAGCCCGGTGAGGGTGCGCATGCCCTCGTCGAGGTCGGCGCCCGGCAGTTCGACCAGGCCGTCGGTGCACAGCAGGAGCGTGTGGCCGGCGTCGAGCTCCAGCGTGCCGACCGGGTACTCGAGGCTGCCGAACTCGGCGGACAGCCCGAGCGGCAGCCCGCCCTCGACGGGGACGCGGCGGCAGGCGCCGCCGGGCTCGCGCAGCATCGGGTCGATGTGGCCGGCGCGGACGACCTGGACGACCCCGGTGGACAGGTCGGCCTCGGCGTACAGGCAGGTCGCGAAGCGGTCGGTGTCGAGTTCGTGCAGGAAGACGGAGGCGCGGGCCATCACGGTGGCCGGGGTGTGGCCCTCGGCGGCGTAGGCGCGCAGCACGATGCGGAGCTGGCCCATGACGGCGGCGGCGTGCGTGTCGTGGCCCTGGACGTCGCCGATGACGGCGCCGACCCGGCCCCCGGGCAGCGGGATCAGGTCGTACCAGTCGCCGCCGATGTCCCGTCCGAGGGTGCCCGCGGCCCCGGCGGCGCGGTAGCGGACGGCGACCTCGGCGCCGGGCACGCTGGGGATGGTGCGCGGCAGCATGGCCTGCTGGAGGCCGGTGGCCAGGTCCTTCTCCTGTTCGTAGAGCATGGCCCGCTGGAGACTCTGGGCGATGCTGCTGCCGAGGGCGACAAGGACGTTGCGGTCCTCCGCGGAGAACGCGCCCCGGTCGCTGTAGAGGAGGCCGATGGCGCCGATCGGGCGGGCCTGCGCGATCAGCGGCATGTAGGCGGCGGCGGTGATGTGCAGGCCGGTGATGTGCGGCCAGAGGATCGGGTAGTTCTCGGCGAACTCCTCCGGCGACTCGATGAAGCGGGGGCTGAGGGTCCGGACGACCTCGCTCATCGGGTACGGGTCGTCGATCCGGGTGACCAGGGTGCCGGGGACGAAGCTGCCCGCGGGACCCTCGGCGACGAGCCGGATGCGGCTGCCGGCCTCGACGAGGCCCATGACGAGGCTCTTGGCGCCGAGGAGGGTGAGGCCCTGGGTGTCCTTGAGGATGTCGATGACGTCCTGGACGGTGCGGGCGTGCGCGAGAGCCGCCGTGGTGAGCTGCACGACGTTGGTCTGCCGGCGCCGCGCCTCGTCCTCGGCGGCCTGTTCGAGCCGTTCCTCGCTCTCGGCGAGTTCGTCGGTGGCGTCGCGGACGATGCCGATGATGCGGCGCGGCCGGCCGGTCTCGTCCCGCCGGATGTAGCCCTGGGTGTGCGTCCAGCGCAGCGTGCCGGCGCGGGTGCGGATGCGGAAGTAGGCGCCGTAGTTCTCGCTGCCGTCCTTCAGGGCCTGGGAGACCAGGCCGTCGAGGCGGAAGGCCTCGGCCCGCGGGACCCGCGCGGACAGGCTCTCGGGGCGGCCGTCGTACTCGTCGGGGCGCAGGTCGAAGACCTCGTGGGCCTGGGCGTCCATGTGGAACAGCCCGCTGTCCAGGTCCCAGTCGAAGCTGCCCATGCGGTTGAGCGCCAGGATCGGTTCCGGGTGGGTGGGCCAGTCGTCCGGGAGTGACAGGGCGCTCGCTCCCCGATCAACCATGGAGCCACCTTGCCAGCATTTACCCGATTCTTCGACTGGGACGGCGGGAGGGATCGCGTGCGACGCGCGAAGGAGTGACAGGCGGGGCGGCAGGTGTGCCCGGGGCGCGACCATGGCAGGGCGAGAGCATGGCGAGGCACCGGCACCGGGAGAGGAGGGCGCGGCTGTGGACTGGTTCGTCGCACCGGGATACGAGACGAGCCGGCTGGTGTTCCAGCGGGCGCTGGCCGGTGTCTACCTGGTCGCGTTCCTGACGGCGGCCCTGCAGTTCCGGGCGCTGATGGGGTCGCGCGGCCTGCTGCCCGTGCCGCGTTTCGTGGCGCGGGTGCCGTTCAAGGCCGCGCCGAGCGTGTTCCAACTGCACTACTCGGACCGCTTCTTCGCCGTCTGCGCCTGGTCGGGCTGCGCGGTGTCCGCCGCGCTGCTGGCCGGTGCGGACTCCCTGGTGCCGCTGTGGGCGGCCCTGCTGCTGTGGCTGGTGCCGTGGGCGCTGTACCTGTCGATCGTGAACGTCGGCCAGACCTGGTACTCGTTCGGCTGGGAGTCCCTGCTCCTGGAGGTCGGCTTCGCGGCGGTCTGGCTGGGCAACGACGAGGTGGCTCCGCCGGTCGTGATGCTGTTCCTGCTGCGCTGGATCCTGTTCCGCGTGGAGTTCGGCGCCGGGCTGATCAAGATGCGCGGCGACGCCTGCTGGCGGAAGCTGACCTGCCTGGACCACCATCACGAGACGCAGCCGATGCCGGGGCCGCTGAGCTGGTTCTTCCACCATCTGCCGAAGCCGCTGCACCGGGTCGAGGTGGCCGCCAACCACGTCACCCAGCTGGTGGTGCCGTTCCTGCTCTTCGCCCCCCAGCCGGTCGCGACGGCCGCGGCGGCCCTGATGATCGCCACCCAGCTGTGGCTGGTGCTGTCCGGCAACTTCGCCTGGCTGAACTGGATCACCATCGTGCTGGCCCTGTCGGCGGTCGCGTTCCCGGCCGATCCGCCGGACCGGCCGGACGCACCGCTGTGGTACGAGGTCACGGTGCTCGCGGTCGCCGCCGTCCTGGTCGGCCTCAGCTACCGACCGGTCGCCAACATGATCTCCCGCCGCCAGGTCATGAACCGGTCCTTCGACCCGCTGCACCTGGTCAACACCTACGGCGCCTTCGGCAGTGTCAGCCGGGTCCGCTACGAGGTCGTGATCGAGGGCACCGCGGACGGGACGCCGCGCGAGGACTCGGACTGGCGGGAGTACGAGTTCAAGGGCAAGCCCGGTGATCCCCGGCGCTGGCCCCGCCAGTTCGCCCCCTACCATCTGCGGCTGGACTGGCTGATGTGGTTCGCCGCGCTGTCGCCCTCGTACGCCGGGTCGTGGTTCGGGACGCTGGTGGAGCGGCTCCTGGAGAACGACCGCGCGACGCTGAGACTGCTGCGCCGCTCGCCGTTCCCGGCCCACGAGCCGCCGCGCTTCGTGCGGGCCCGTCTCTTCCGCTACCGGTACACGACGTGGCGCGAGCTGCGGGAGACGGGCGCGTGCTGGGAGCGGACGTATGTGCGCGAGTACCTGCCGCCGACCCGGCTCGCGGGCGGCTCCCGGAGGCCGTAGACGCGGACGGCCGTGCGCTCGAAGATCCGCCGGTGGCCGACGCGGTCGGTGAGTTCACGTGCCGCGTCGGGCACCTGCCCGTACGGGGTCGGCGGCGTGCACACCGGCCGGTCCCGACGTGGTGGTGGGCGTCGACGACCGTCACGGCAGCTCCCACACCACCGGGAGGCCGGCGTCGGCGCCGTCGCGGGAGTAGTCGTGCACCATGTCGAGCAACTGGGCCATGCGGGCCTGCCAGGCCACGTCGACGGGCGGTTCCTCCAGCTCGGCGAGGAGACGGCCGTAGTCCTCGCACTCCAGGACGTGGAAGAGGTCGAGGCCGCTGCGCCAGATCGTCCAGGAGGTCGCCCCGGCCGCGCGGATGGCGTCGGTGAGCTCCTTCGGGACGTCCCGGTGGGCGGCTTCGTACGCGTCGACACGGTCGGCGCGGACTGTGGTGTGCAGGGCGACTCTCATGGCGATGCCTCCTCGGACAGCAGACCGGACTCGAGCAGTTCCTGCCAGAACCCCGCCGGCACGGGCGCCGCGAACTGCTGGGCGCAGTCCGTGACTTCGGCGGCGGACCGGGCGCCCACGAGCACGCTGGCGACGGCGGGGTGGGCGGCGCAGAACGCGAGGGCGGCGGCCCGCACGGTGGTGCCGTGGCGTTCGGCGAGTGCCTTGACGCGCAGGGCCCGCTCCACCAGGTGCGTCGGCGCCTGGGCGTAGTCGTAGGTCGCGCCGGGCCGCGGGTCGGCCAGCAGGCCGGAGTTGAAGGCGCCGCCGACGACGACGGACGTGCGGCACTCGACGGCCAGGGGCAGCAGGTCGTCCAGGGCGCTCTGGTCCAGCAGCGTGTAGCGGCCCGCGCACAGCACCACGTCGACGTCGGTGTCCATGACGAAGCGGGTCAGCATGGCGGTCTGGTTCATCCCGGCGCCGATGGCGCCCACGACGCCCTCGGAGCGCAGCTTCTCCAGCGCGGGATAGCCCTCGCGGAAGGCCTGTTCGCCGTGGTCGTCGGGGTCGTGGAGGTAGACGACGTCGACCCGGTCGAGGCCCAGCCGTTCCAGGCTGGCCTCCAGGGTGCGGCGTACGCCGTCCGCGCTGAAGTCCCACACGCGGCGCCGGTCGGCGGGGACGGCGAACCCGTCGGCCAGGTCGTCGCCCGTGGCACCGGGCACCGGTTCCAGCCGGCGGCCGACCTTGGTGGAGATCGTGTACGCGTCGCGCGGGTACTGCCGAAGGGCGGCGCCGAGGCGGCGTTCGGACAGGCCCAGTCCGTAGTGGGGGGCGGTGTCGAAGTAGCGGACGCCCGCCTGCCAGGCGGCGGCCACCGCCTGGTGCGCCTGCTCCTCGCCGACCTCGCGGTAGAGGTTGCCGATGGCGGCCCCGCCGAAGCCGAGGGGGCTGACCTGGACGCCGGTGCGGCCGAGCCGGTTCACCGGGCGACCGGCCTGTGGCGCGGTCCCTGCGTGCCGCCGTCGACGGCGAGGGCGGTTGCGGTGGTGGCGCCGGACAGCGGGCACCGCGGATGCGGGTGCGCGGAGCGGGCCATGCCGACGACGTCGACGTCCAGGACCCGGTGCCGCTCGGTGTCGTCGTTGTGCCCGGCGGTGCCCTGGGCGCCGACGCCGGCGTTGTCGATGAGCACGTCGAGTCCGCCGAGCTCCGCCACGGCGTCAGCGCCGGCCGCGCGCACCGAGGCGTCGTCGGTGACGTCGGCGCGGTACGCGAGCAGCGGCTTGGCCAGGTCGGACGGGCCGGGGTCGAGGACGGCGACGCGGGCGCCGCGAACGGCGAGGAGGCCGGCCGTGGCCCGGCCGCTGCCGGAGGCGCCTCCCGTCACCAGCGCCGTGAGTCCGTCGAAGTCGGTCATTCCGCTTGCTCCTTCCGCTGCGTCCGGAGGTCGGCGGCCCGGAAGGCGCCGACCGGGTCCGTGGCCGCGATCCTGGAGGGCCTGTCGTCGCGCACCTTCGCGCCCGGGTGTGGCGCGGCTACCAGGAGGGTGCCTTCGAGCGCACCCGCCCCGAGCACGCCGCGATCCACCGCGCCCTGGCCGCCCACGCCCGGAGGCGGCCCGCCCCGCCGCCGCCTCACGTCCGCCGCAGCCGCAGCGTCACCAGCTCGAACGGCCGCAGCCGCAGCGCGACGTCCCGGCCGGTGTGCTCCGGCGTCTCCGGCAGGGGGCGTTCCAGCAGGTCGGTCGCCGTCACGTCCGCCACCTCGAAGCCGGCCCTCAGCGTGGCCCGCACCCGGCCGCCGTGCGCCTCGTGCAGACGGACCACCACGTCCCCGCTGCCGTCGTCCGCCAGCTTCACGGCGGTGACGACCACGGCGTCCCGGTCGACGGTCACCAGCGGGGCCACCTCGCGACCGCCGGTCAGCCGCCGCTCGGGCAGGTTGATCCGCCAGCCCTCCCGCACCGCGTCCCCGATCCCCGCGCCCGGCACCAGCGCGTGCCGGAAGCGGTGCACGCCCTGGTCGGTCTCCGGGTCCGGGAAGCGCGGGGCGCGCAGCAGCGAGACGCGGACCGTGGTGGTCGTGCCCCGGTCCCCGTCGGTGCGCACGGTCCGGGTCACGTCGTGGCCGTACGTCGAGTCGTTGACGACGGCGACGCCCCAGCCGGGCTCCTCCACGTGCACGAACCGGTGGTTGCACGCCTCGAACTTGGCGACCTCCCAGCTGGTGTTGGTGTGGGTGGGCCGGTGGAAGTGCCCGAACTGCGTCTCGGACGCATAGCGTTCGGCGTGCACGTCGAGCGGGAACGCCAGCTTCAGGAACTTCTCCGTCTCGTGCCAGTCGACCTCGGTGTCGAACAGCACCCGCCGCTCCCCCGGGGCCAGCGACAGCACCTGGACGACCCGGGACTCCCCGAAGGACCGCACGATCCGCACCGAGGTGCCGTCGGTGCCGGGCGCGATCTCGTCCGCGTCGGTGAGGTCGGTGACGGTGTGCCGGTAGAAGGCGTCGACGTCCCAGGCGTCCCACATGTTCGGGAAGTCCGGGTGCAGCTGGAGGAGGCCGGCGGCCCCGCCCGGCGCGACCGTCTCGCGCTCGGCCTCGACGTCGTACGCGGACACGACGAGTCCGCGCGCGTCGATCTCCACGCGCAGCAGGCCGTTGTCGAGGACGAAGCCGCCGTCCGGGCGCGGGGCGAGAGCCGTGCGGCCGTCGATGACCGGTGTGCGCGCGCCGCCCGCCGGCACCCCCAGGCGGGCGTGCGGCGCGGCGTTGAAGACGAGTTCGGTCCTCCCCTCCCCCGCCAGGGCGCGCTGGGCGGCGTCGACGATCGCCTCCAGCTCATGGGCCAGCCGGGCGTACGTGGCGCGGGCCTCGCGGTGCACCCAGGCGATGGAGGAGCCGGGCAGGATGTCGTGGAACTGGTGCAGCAGCACCGTCTTCCAGATCCGGTCCAGCTCCTCGTGGGGGTAGGGGAAGCCGGCGCGCACCGCGGCCGTCGCCGCCCACAGCTCCGCCTCGCGCAGCAGGTGCTCGCTGCGCCGGTTGCCCTGCTTGGTCTGCGCCTGACTGGTGAGGGTGGCCCGGTGCAGCTCCAGGTACAGCTCGCCGACCCAGACCGGGGCGTCCGGGTACTCGGCCTCGGCCTTGCGGAAGAAGGCGTCCGGGGTCTCCCAGACCACGGTCGCCGAGCCCTCCAGGTCGCGCAGCCGGGCCGCCTTGGCGATCACCTCGCGGGTCGTGCCGCCGCCTCCGTCGCCCCAGCCGGTCGGGGCCAGCGAGTGCCGGGCGCGGCCCTTGTCCTTGAAGTTGCGGGCCGCGTGCGCGATCTCGCTGCCCTTCATCGAGCAGTTGTAGGTGTCGACGGGCGGGAAGTGGGTGAGGATCCGGGTGCCGTCGATCCCCTCCCACCAGAAGGTGTGGTGGGGGAACTTGTTGGTCTGGCTCCAGGAGATCTTCTGCGTCAGCAGCCACTTGGAGCCGGCGGCCCTGATGATCTGGGGCAGTCCGGCGGCGAAGCCGAAGGTGTCGGGCAGCCACGCCTCGTCGTTCTCGATGCCGAACTCGTCGAGGAAGAACCGCTTGCCGTGCACGAACTGCCGGGCCATCGCCTCGGAGCCGGGCATGTTGGTGTCGGACTCCACCCACATGCCGCCCGCCGGGACGAACCGCCCGTCGGCAACGGCCTTCTTCACCCGGGCCCACACCTCGGGCCGGTGCTCCTTCACCCACGCCCACTGCTGCGCCTGGGACATGGCGAAGACGAAGTCGGGTTCGTCCTCGATGAGGGCGGTCATGTTGGAGGTGGTGCGGGCCACCTTGCGCACGGTCTCGCGCAGCGGCCACAGCCACGCCGAGTCGATGTGCGCGTGCCCGACGGCGCTGAGGCGGTGGGCGGACGGTACGGCGGGCGCCGCGAGGACGTCGGTGAGGCGGGCGCGGGCCGCGGCCGCGCTGCCGTTGACGTCCTGGAGGTCGACGGCGTCCAGGGCCCGTTCCACCGCCCGCAGGAGGTCCCAGCGCCGGGCCGAGTCGACCGGCAGTTCGGCCATCAGCTCGCCGAGCACCTCCAGGTCGACGACCAGCTGCCAGACCTCCTCGTCGAGGACGGCGAGGTCCATCCGGGTCAGGGTGTACTGCGGTGCGCTGCCCGCGGTCTCCTGGTCGCCCAGCCGCGTGGGCAGGAAGGGGTGGTAGTCGAGGATAACGGGGTTGGAGGCCGCCTCGATGTGCAGCCGCACCTCCTCGCCGCCCTCGGCGGGCGCGGCCACGCGCACCCACTGGTTGCGGGGGTTGAGCCCCTTCACCGGGGTGCCGTCGGGCCGGTACACCAGGCCCTCGCACTGGAAGCCGGGCATGTTCTCGTCGAAGCCGAGGTCGAGCAGCGCCTCGACGGTCCGCCCGGCCCACGCCTCGGGGACGGTCCCGGTGACCCGGAACCAGCTGGTGCCCCAGGGAGCGCCCCAGCGGGCGGAGACCTCGATCGGCTCGGGCGTGGCGGCGAGCCCTTCCGCGACCGGCACCGGCTCGCCCGGCGCGTGCCACACGGCCACGTCCAGCGGCACGGACTCCGGGTACACGGCGGGGCGGATGCGTTCGTCGAGGACGCGCTTCAGGCGGGCTTCGACCAGGTTGCGGTCGTCATGCATGCGGGATGCTCCATCGGTAGGTCGTCCGGGGGGTCACCAGCGGTAGGTCACGGTCACGGGGGCCGACGTGCTGTACAGCTCCCCTACGGCGCGCAGTTCGAACCGTGCCGCCGTCTCACCCGGTTCGGGCCGCAGCCCTCCGGTGAAGAAGGCGTGCTGGCAGGTGCCGCCGAGGAAGCGCCGGGTGCCGTCGGGCAGCACGCGGTGCAGCGTGTGGTGGCGTGTCGCGCCGGGCGCGGGGGTCCAGGCGAAGCGCAGGTCGCCGCCGGACGCGCCGGTGACGCGGAAACCCGAGGGCGCGGCGGGCGTGGGGGCCGCGTCGTGCACGGCGATGCCGCCGAGCCGCCAGCGCACGGGACCGCCGCCGGCCGGGGTGAGCCGCACCCCGAGGGCGTGCACGGTGCCGGTGAGGCCGGTGAGCCGTACGGTCGTGGTCGTCCAGCCGTCGCCGGTGGTCACGGGGTGGTAGGTGTACGGCGGGGCCTCCCCCGGCCCGCCCGGGTCGGCGGTGGCGACGGCGAGCTCCACGTCGACGCGTCCGGCGTCGGTGCGGTGGGTCAGCTCGACGACCGTGTCCCGGGTGAGCGGCAGCCGGGTCGCGTACAGGTCCAGGACGGCGGGCCGGTCGAGTTCCCCGGCGGCGAGCACGCTGGACCCGCCGTGCCAGGCGTCCTCGAAGTCGAAGGCCACCGTGGGCCGTTGCCCGTCGGTGCGGACGACCCAGCGGCGGGAGGGCAGCCGGTCCTGGAGTCCCAGGTGGTTCCAGGGCGTGTCCGAGGTCACCACCCCCTTCTCGTACCAGCGCAGCCCGTGCCCGGTGTTGAAGACGCTGGCGAACGGCAGCCGGGTCACCGTGGACCGGTCGGCGACGGAGACGGCCGGGGCCCGCCAGCCGTCGGTGGCGTCCGGGCGTGACGGGTCGAGGGACCGCCCGGTCCAGAAGCGGTCGTCGGCCCGGTGGAAGTCGCCGGGCGTCCTGCGGTCGGCGGGCAGGTGGTTGCGGGTCCACTCGGGCCGGTAGAAGCCGAGCGACACCACGTGGGAGCGGTCGCGGGGCACGATGGCGTCCCAGTCGACGGACGTGTTCCAGCCGTTGGACTCGACGTCGACGCCCGCCCACAACTCGTGCCGGTCCCGGCCCAGTCGCTCCGCCCGCTGCCCGGAGGAGGCCAGCTTCGCCGCGGTCCAGCGGAAGTCCACGAACAGGTCGTCGGCGGACTGGAAGAAGGGCTCGTTGTGTGCGTTCAGCGCGCCCTGCCAGCTCACGGAGCCGTTCACGGTCATCGCGTCGTACCAGGTGACCCGCTGCCCCTCGGCGCGGGCGCGGGTCCTCAGCTCCCCGAGGAAGCCGAGCATGTCGGCGCCGAGCGCGGCGTCGCCGCCTCCGGTCTCGGCGTTCACGAACCAGCCGTCGAAGCCGTACGCCTTCGCCACCTCGACCAGCTTCGCGGCCAGCGGATACCGCCCCGCCGCGTCCCGCTGCACCAGGTCCCGGGTCCACCGCAGCTGCCCGCCGTAGGCGACGGGCGGCAGGAAGACATTGCCGAGGACGGGCACGCCGTGCCGGTGGGCCGCGTCCACGATCGGCGCGTTCGGCGCGAGGATCAGGCCCTCGCCGGAGGAACCGCCCCAGAACACCAGCTCGTCGAGGTACGCCCAGTGGGTGAGGGCGTAGTGGTCGGCGGTGGCCGACCCCTGCGACGGGTTGCCCGCGGTGGGCCCGAAGGACACCAGGGACTGGATGCGGGCCTGGCCCGCGCGTGCGGTCGGGTTGGCCGGGGCCGGCGTGAAGCGGGGGGCGAGCGGGACGGTGGACGCGTTGAAGGCGAGGTCGGTGTCGTCGGCCGGGCGCCAGGACTTCAGGCCGCGCCAGGTGATGCCGGGGCCCGGCGTCCCGGCGGGCAGGGAGTCCGGGTACCAGTAGGACGCGTACGGCGGGCCCGCCGGGGCCTTGGAAGCGGCGTGCGCGGGGAGCGACGGCAGGAGCGCGGCCGTGGCGCCGGCGATGAGGACGGTGCGTCTGGTGGGGTTCACGAGCGGGTGCCTCCTTGGGGGGTGGGGAGTACCTGATCGGGAGCGACGACCTCGGTGATGCCTCGTGCGCGGAGGTGGGCGCGGTCGTCCGCGCGGGTGTCGAGGACGGTGGTGGGGCGGGCGCCGTCGGCGGTGAGCCGGAAGAAGGCGTCGAAGACGGGGCCGCCCGGGGCGCAGAGCGAGCGGCGGGCCGGATCGGCGGGGACGATCAGGGCCGTCGTGCGGGGCGCGGGCGTGCGGGGTGTCCCGCGGGCCGCCCGCTCCAGCACCCGGGCGGTGTCCTTCGGGGTGCGGTCGTTGGCCAGCAGGCCGAGCCCGTACTCGAGTTCGGGGAAGTCGGCGAGGTCCCGGGACACGTCGTGGGAGCACCACCAGGTGACGCCCCACAGGCCGGGGCAGTCCAGGGCGTTCGCGACGGTCGCCTCGGTGAACGCGGCGGCGTGCTCGGGCGGTACGAGGGGCGCGGGCGCGCCGACCTCCTGGAGCCACACCGGGCGGTGCGGGTCGTCGGCCCACGCCTTGCTGAGCTCGATCAGGTAGGCGGCGTGGTGCTCGGAGGGGACGGAGGAGCGGCCGTGGCGCTGGGCGGTGCCGTTGAACACCCAGGAGTGGACGGCGGTGACGGCGCCGTGCCGGGCGGCCTGGGCGGGGGTGAACGGCTGGTCGTCCTGGTACCAGGTGGCGTCGTACTCGGCGTGCAGGTGCAGCCGGCCGGGGGCGCCCTCCTCGCAGGCGGCGAGCATGCGGGTGAGCCAGCGGTCGATGTCGTCCTCGGTGGCCCGGTCGGGGTCGGGGTGGGGGCCGGCGGAGAACTGGTTGACCTCGTTGCCGAGCGTCATGCCGAGGAAGTTCGGCCGGCCGGCGAGGGCGGCGGCGAGGGTGCGGAGGTAGGCGGCCTGGCCGTCGAGGACGTCCGGGTCGGTGAAGAGGTTGCGGCGGTGCCAGGTGCGGGTCCAGGCCGGCAGGAAGTCGAAGCTGCTCAAGTGGCCCTGCAGACCGTCCACGTTGACGTCGAGACCGCGTTCGGCGGCGGCGTCGACGAGCTGCAGCAGATGCTCGACGGCCCGTCCCCGGATCAGGGTGCGGTTGGGCTGGAAGTAGGGCCACAGCGGGAAGACCCGGATGTGGTCCAGGCCCAGCGCGGCGATGGAGTCGAGGTCGGCGCGCACGGAGTCCAGGTCGAAGTCCAGCCAGTGGTGGAACCACCCTTCGCTCGGGGTGTAGTTGACGCCGAAGCGCACGGCAGGAGGCATGCGGGTCCTTGTGACGGAGGTGCGAGGAACGTCGTGGTCAGCCCTTGACGGCGCCCTCGCCGACCCCGCGGAAGAAGTACCGCTGGAGGCAGGCGAACAGGGCGATCAGCGGGGCGACGGCGATGATCGTGCCGGCGGCGACGAGGCGTTCGTCGTTGGCGAAGGTGCCGTGCAGATAGTTGAGGCCGATGGTCAGGGTGAACTTGGACGGGTCGCTGAGGACGATGAGCGGCCACAGGAAGTCGTCCCAGGCGCCCATGAAGGCGAAGATCGCGACGACCGCGAGGGTGCCCTTCACGGACGGCACGGCGACGCGCAGGAAGCGCTGCCAGACATTCGCGCCGTCGACGAAGGCCGCCTCCTCGATCTCGTACGGCAGATTGAGGAAGGCGTTGCGCATCAGCAGCACGTTGAGGGCGCTGACGCAGCCGGGCAGGACGACCCCGATCAGGGTGTTGTTCAGGCCGAGCTCCCGCATGGTGGTGAACTGGGCGATGATGATGCCCTCCACCGGGACGAGCATCGCGAGGACGAAGACGAGCGTGGCGGCCGTGCGGCCCCGGTAGCGCAGCCGGGCGAGCGCGTAGCCGGCGAGGGCCGCGCCGACGCAGTTGGTGACGACGTTGGCGGCGGCGACCTTGAGCGAGTTGAGGGCGTAGTCCCAGACCGGGATGGTGTCGGCGACCCGTTCGTAGTTGTGCGGGGTGGGGTCGGCGGGCAGGAAGCGGGGCGGGGAGCTGAAGATGTCCTCGGTGGGTCCCTTGAGGGACGTCGACAGCTGCCACAGGAACGGGCCGACGGTGAGGGCGAGCACCCCGAGCAGGAGCAGGTAGCGCAGGGCGAGTTCCCAGACGCGCACGCTGCGGCCGTGTTCGTCGGTGATCCGGGGTTCGCGCGGGGCGGCCGGCCGCGCGGGGGCGGGCGGCGCCTTGTCGATGACGCTCATGACGCGTCCTTCCGGTCGGCCCGCAGCACGAGCAGCATCAGGGCGACGGTGACGGCGAAGACGACGACCGAGATCGCGGAGGCGTAGCCGACCCGGCCGGTCAGTCCGGTGCCGGTGCGCTGGACGAGCATGACGAGGGTGGTGTCCTCGCCCGCCGGGCCGCCGCTCGGGCCGGCCATCAGGTACACCTCGGAGAACACCTTGAAGGCGGCGACCGAGGACAGCGCGCCGACCAGGACCATGGTGGAGCGGACGGCGGGCACGGTGACGGTGAGGAAGCGCCGGACGGCGCCCGCCCCGTCCACGGCGGCGGCCTCGTGCAGTTCGCGGGGCACGTTGGCGAGCGCGGCCAGGTAGATGATCATGTAGTAGCCGAGGCCCTTCCAGACCGTCACGGCCATGGCGCTCAGCAGGAGCAGCCACTGGTCGCTGAGGAAGCCGACCCTGCCCACACCGACCGCCTCCAGCAGGGAGTTCACCAGGCCGCGTTCGTCGAGCAGCCACACCCAGATCAGTCCCACGACGACGATCGAGGCGACGACCGGGGTGTAGAAGGCGGACCGGAAGAAGGTGATGCCGGGGATGTTCTTCTGCACGAGCAGCGCGAGCAGCAGGGGCAGGACGACGAGGGCGGGGACGACGACGAGGACGTACAGCGTGCTGTTGCGCAGTCCGATCCAGAACATGTCGTCGTGGAGCAGTTCCCGGAAGTTCGCGAGGCCCACGAAGCGGCCCGGGATCAGGGTGCGGCGGTCGGTGAAGGCGTTGACCAGGGTGGAGACGAACGGGTAGAGGATGAACGCGCCGGTGATCAGCAGGCCCGGGGCGGCGAACAGCCAGGGGCTGGACGGCAGTTGGCGCCGCACCCGGGACACGGTCGGGCTGGCCATGGTCGGCTAGCCCTGCTGCTGGAGGAGCCGGTCGCAGGCCGCGACAGCGTTGTCGAGCGCTTCCTTCGGGCTCTCCTTGCCCTGGAGCGCCTTGGCGACCTCGTTGCGCAGCGCCGTCTTCATCTGCTCGCTGAACAGCACGGGCGTGTAGTTCACCGCGTTCTTCAGCGACTTGGCGGCGGCGACCCGCACGCGGGTCTCGTCGGTGCCGTCCTCCTTGGTGAAGTACGGGTCGTCGAGGGAGCCGGCGGTGCTGGGGAAGATGGCGACCTTCTTGGCGAAGGACATCTGGTGCTCGGCGTCGGTGACGTAGTGCGCGAAGGCGACGGCGGCGGGGGTGCGCTTGGTCTGCGCGTTGACCATCACGCCCATCACGTACATGTTGACGTGTCCGGTGCTGGTGATCTGGTCGGTGATCCCGATGTTCTTGTACAGGTTCGGCGCCTGCTTCTTGAAGTTGCCGAGGTCGAGCGCGCTGCCGGGGTTCATGGCGACGGCACCGGTGAGGAACTTCTTGCCGGAGGACTCGGGGGTGGCGGTGAGCGCCTGCGGGTCGAGCGCCTTGGCGTCGTACAACTCCTTGTACTTGGTGAGGAGTTCCACGCCCTTGGCGCCGTTGAAGGCGAAGGCGGTGCCCTCCTTGTTCATCAGCGGGACGCCGTAGCGGCCGAAGTCCTCGATGGTGGGGACGTTGGCGAGGGTGGCGACCTTGCCGTCCGTCTTCTCCGCCATGGTGAGGGCGGCGTCGAAGACCTCGTCGTAGGTCTTCGGCGGCTGCTCGGGGTCGAGGCCGGCCTTCTCGAAGAGCGTCTTGTTGAACTCGGTTTCTCGGTGCCGGCGGACGTCTCGGTGGTCTCCTGGGAGGACTCGGCCCTGTGCCGCATGGTCAAGCCCTGGCTGTCGGCCCTGTCCAGGGACAGCGGGGAGTTCGGCCGTACGGCGGCCCGCGAACTGATCGCCCTGCTGGACGGGGGGTCGGCGCGGGCGGTGGGGGTGCCGGTGCCGCGGCTGATCGAGCGCGGGAGCACGGGGGTGGCGCGGAACGTGTGACGGACCGGCCACACGGCGCCCCCGTCGCACCGCTCAGCGGCCCAGTCCCTGAAGCCCTTCGTACGCCGCCGTCACGATCTCCATCCCCCGGGTGTCCTCGGCGGGCTCACGCATCTGGTGGGTCACGTAGGCCACCACCAGCCGGCTGTCGGGATCGATCACCACCAGCGACCCGCCCCAGCCGCCCCAGCCGCACGCGCCGCCGAACAGGCCGTACCCGAGACCCCACCGCGTCGGCATCCCCAGCACCCGGTCGTCACCGTCGAACTGCTCCTCACGGGCGCGGTCGCAGCCGGCCGGTGACAGCAGGCGTACGCCGTTCACCTCTCCCCCGCAGGCCAGGACCGACTGCGTCAGCGCGACCGAGCGGGCGTTGCCGTATCCGCTCGCCGCGGGGATCTGCGCGCGGCGCCAGGCCAGGCTGTTGCCGTCCCGGACGCGCATTCCGTTCCCCGCCTCGGAGTTCGCCGGATCGCCGGGCGCGCTCGACGCGTAGTCCTCGTCCCGGCCCGCCGGAGGAATCGCCGGGGCGACCCGGTGGTCGTGCTCGGCCGGCAGCCCGATGTGGAAGTCGGCGCCCAGCGGCCCGGTCACCTCTTCGGCGAGGAACTCCCCCACCTCGCGGCCGGTGATCCGGCGCAGCACCTCGCCGACGAGGAAGCCCTGGGTGAGTGAGTGGTATCCGGCGGCGGTGCCCGGCTCCCACCGGGGCGCCCGCGCCGCCAGCCGGACGGTGACGGCGGGCCAGTCGTACAGGTCCTCGACCGACCCGTCCCAGTCGGGCAGTCCCGCGGTGTGCGCCAGCAGATGCCGTACGAGCACCTTGTCCTTGCCCGCCGCCGCGAACTCCGGCCAGTACCTGGCCACGGGTGCGTCCGGGTCGAGTTCGCCCCGGTCGATCAGGACGAGGGCACACAGGGCCGTCATCGTCTTGGTCACGGACCAGACGTTGACGAGGGTGTCCCGCTCCCAGGGGGCGGTCCGTTCCGCGTTCGCGTACCCGCCCCAGACGTCCACCACCGGCTCGCCGTCCACGAAGACGGCGGCGGAGCCTCCCGCGTCACCGGCGTCCAGCATGCCGGCGAGTGCGTTCGGGACGGCGAGGAAGAGGGTGTCGTACGAGCCCTGAATGTCGGCCATGTGCCCATCCAGCCCCCACTGCACCCCTCCGGTCAACCGGATTTCGCGGCCGGCGGCCACACCCGGGCATGACCCGGCCGCCGGCACCCGGCGCCGCCCTGAGAAGTCCCACCGGACACTCCCGGACATCCAAGCCCGGCGCCCCCTCGACTCGGGGCCCGGAGAGGGGCAGAGTTCTCCTGCATACCCGTCAGTACGCAGAAGGAGCGCCCGTGACCAGCTGGGTCGGCCGGACCGCCGCCGAGATCGCCGCCGCCGTACGCGAGAAGCGGGCCACGCCCCGGGAGGTGGTGGCCGAGCACCTGTCGAGGATCGAGCGGCTCGACGGGCGCGTGGGCGCCTTCCGGGTGGTCCGTGCCGAGGCGGCGCTCGCCGAGGCCGACGAGGTGGCCTCGCGTGCCGATCTCGCCGAACTGCCCCTGGCCGGTGTGCCGGTGGCCGTCAAGGACAACCTCGCGGTGCGCGGCGAGTCGATGCGGGTCGGCTCGGCGGCGACGCCGGACGCCCCGGCCGCCGAGGACCACGTCACGGTGGCCCGGCTGCGCGCCGCCGGCGCGGTGGTGGTGGGCCTGACGAACGTGCCGGAGCTGTGCGTCTTCGGCACCACCGAGGGCGTCCACGGCACGGCCCGCAATCCCTGGGACACCTCGCGGACGGCGGGCGGTTCGTCCGGCGGCAGCGCGGCCGCGGTCGCCGCGGGCCTGGTGCCGCTGGCCCTCGGCAACGACGGCATGGGGTCCCTGCGCATCCCCGCGGCCAACTGCGGCCTGGTCACGATCAAGCCCGGCAGCGGGGTGGTCCCGGCCGGCATCGGCGACGGCGACTGGTTCGGGATGTCGGAGAACGGCCCCCTCGCCACGACCGTCGAGGACACCCGGCTGATGCTGTCGGTCCTCGCCGGCACCGAGGTGGCGGCGCCGGCGGCGCCGGAGACGTACCGGATCGCGGTGTCGCTGCGCAGTCCCATCGCCGGCGTCACCATCAGCAAGCCGTACGCGAGCGCCGCCCGGGAGGCGGCGGCGCTGCTGATGAAGGCCGGTCACCAGGTGCGCAGGGCCGATCCGCCGTACCCGATGTCGCTGGGCGTCACCTCGCTGACGCACTGGACGGCGGGCACGTCGGTGGACGCCCGGGGCGTGGACACCGCGCTCCTCACCCGCCGGACGCGGGTGCACGCGGCCGTGGGCCGGCGGTTCGTCGGCCGGGCGCGGACCGGCGAGGACCGGGAGCGGCTGCGCACCCGGCTGGAGCCGTTCTTCGCCGAGCACGACGTGCTGCTCACCCCGGCCCTCGCACGCCGCTCGCCCCGGTCCGTGCCCTGGCACGAGCGGGGCTGGCTGCGCAACGTGCTGGCCAACACCAACTACTCGCCGCTGACCCCGCCGTGGAACCTGACCGGATGGCCGGCGATGGCGGTGCCGTTCGGGACCCTGCCGTCCGGAGCGCCCACCGCCGTGCAGCTCGTGGGGCGCCCCGGCTCCGAGGCGGCGCTGCTGGCCCTCGCGGAGACCGTCGAGCAGCTGCGTCCGTGGCGCAGGACGGCGCCGCTGGACTGAGCGGGCCGGCCCGTCCGGCTCACACCTCCGGTGCGAAGGGCCCGTCGACGCCGAAGACCAGCTTCGCGAACCGCTCACCCATCCGGCGGTGGGTCGTCGGGTCGGGGTGCAGGTCGTCGGGGAGCGGGAGCTCCTCGAAGTCGGCCTCGCCGTAGAGCTCGCGGCCGTCGAGGTAGTGCAGGTGCGGGTCGTCGGCGGCCCGCTCCCGCACGATCCGGGACAGCTCGTCGCGGATGACGTTCAGTGTCAGTTTGCCGGCCGCGCGCTCCGCCGGGTCGCCCATCGCCGCGAACCGCAGCCGGCCCTCGCGCAGACCCGTGAGGTCCGGGGCGCAGGGCCCGGGGGTGTCCTCGTGGATCGGGCACAGGATGGGCGAGACCACCAGCAGCGGTGTCGTGGGGTGCCCTTCGCGGACGGTGTCGAGGAAGCCGTGGACGGCGGGCCCGAAGGCACGCAGCCGCATGAGGTCCAGGTTGACCAGGTTGATGCCGATCTTGAGGCTGATGAAGTCGGCGGCGGTGTCGCGCAGGGCGCGGGCGGTGAACGGGTCGAGCAGGGCGCTGCCGGCCAGACCCAGATTGATCAGCTCCACGTCGCCGAGGGCGGCCGCGGCGGCGGGCCAGATGCCGGTGGGACTCGCGGCGTCGGAGCCGTGGCTGATGGAACTGCCGTGGTGCAGCCACACCTTGCGGCCGGGGTCACGGGCGGGCGCGACGGGCGCGTCGGTGCGCAGGGCGATCAGCTCGGTCGTCTCGTTGTGCGGCAGCCAGATCTCGACGTCCTTGTCGCCCTCGGGCAGCCCGTCGAAGCGCACGGTGCCGGGCGGTCCCGAGCGGTGCTCGTCGGTGCCCGCCGCCATGTCGACGGTCACGACGTTGCCGCCGCCGACGCTGCCCTGGGCCACCAGGTGTCCGTCGACGAGCAGGTCGTACACGCCGTCGGGGCGCTCGGGCACGCCGACGTAGCTGCGCCGGGTGCGCAGGGCGTCGAGCTCGACCCTGGTCGCCCGGGTGCGGAAGGCGAGCCGTACGCCGGACGGGTGCGACTCGGCCATGGCCAGCTGCCCGTCGGTGTTCTGCGCACGGGCCCGGGCGGGCAGCCGGTGCGGCAGCAGCCCGACCTCGGTCCGCTCGGTGTCGAGGGCGCCGCGCAGCAGGTCCGCGGTGACCGTCGTGGTGATCCAGTCGTGCTCGGTGTTCATGTCCTCAGCCTGTCGATCAGGAGGTGGGCTCGGTGGGCCAGTTGCGCAGCAAGGAGTCCAGGGCGTCCAGGATCCGGTTCCAGGTCTCCTCGGAGTCGGGCGCGCTGTGCCGGAAGCCGCCCGCCGACTCCAGGCTGGAGTACCCGTGGAAGACGCTTCCGAGCAGCCGGACCGCGTGGGTGGCGTCCGGTTCGGCCAGGTCGTAGCCGCGCAGGATCGCCCGGGTCATCTGCGCGTGCCGCGGCCCCGCACTGGCGGCGGCCGTATCGGGGTCGAGCGGCATGCGCGCGGCGGCGGCCCGGCCGGGGTGCTCGCGCTCGTAGTCGCGGTAGACGTTGGCGAAGGCGACCAGGGCGTCCTTGCCGGCCCGTCCGGCGACGGCGTCGGCGGCCCGGTCGGCCATCTCCTCCAGCGCGAACAGGGCGATCCTCGTCCGCAGGTCCTGGGTGTTCCTCACGTGCGAGTACAGGGACGCGACCTTGACGCCGAAGCGCCGCGCCAGTTCCGACGCGGTGACCTGCTCGAAGCCGATCTCGTCGGCCAGCTCGGCGCCGGCGCGGACCAGCCGGTCCTGGGTGAGTCCTACGCGTGCCACAACCATCCTCCCGCTTGCCATAACCGAGTATGCGTTCACCTAAAACCTTTAGGCAAATGCGTACGCGATCAAGGGAGGGGTCACGTGGGGGGGGACGGACAGGCGGTGACGATCCGGGGCGGGAAAAGCGGGAGCCGCGGCCGTGTCCCGGCCGCGGCTTCTCCCGTCGGCATGGGCGCGTGTCCGGCACGTCCATGCGGTCGGCGAGGTGAGGGGTCCGCCCGTCAGTCGACGCTGGGCAGGATGTGGGGCTCGGCGAGGTCCTCCTCGTAGCCCGCAAGCCGGATGGGGGCGGACCGGGCCCACACGTCGAGACTGCCGATCTCCTTCGGCCTGCGGCCCACACGCTCCGTGCGTTCCTTGGGGCGTTGTTCGGCGTTCGTCTTCTCAGGTGTCACCGCGCACTCCTTCTGTGTCGGATCACCCTCGGGGGGCGCAGCCGGTCGCTCTGCGGTCCGGTGCCTGACACCCCTTCGGGTCCAGCTCAACGTCGATTCGGACGCGGTGGCGTCAGTGACAGGTGTGCAAGCAGGCCGTTGTGCACCGGCTTGTCCCGGGACGGACCATGGGTGTGGGTTGGGACCCTTGGCGCTGTCCGTCCACTCCAGATTAACCAAATGAGCGCATGCCTGCTCGATGGGGCTGCAAACAACGTGTAAATCTCCGAAGTCGACTGGTAACCACCCGCCCGACATCGCCTGTTCTTCCCCTGGACACGGCTTTTGCGTATCACTCGCTCGGCGCAGCACGGCCCCGATCCGGGATTCAACTCACCCCGGACCGGGGCAGCACCCCGCCGGATCCGGCCAACACACCCCGAACCGTCGCGATTCGGGGCGGTGCGGGCGTCACCACTTGCCGGGCGCGTAGTCCTTCAGGAAGACGCCGTAAAGGTCCTCGCCCGCCTCGCCGCGCACGATCGGGTCGTAGACGCGGGCCGCTCCGTCGACCAGGTCGAGCGGGGCGTGGAAGCCGGCCTCGGCGAGCCGGAGCTTGTCGTAGTGCGGGCGCTCGTCGGTGATCCAGCCGGTGTCGACGGAGGTCATCAGGATGCCGTCGCTCTCGAACATCTCCTGCGCGCTGGTGCGGGTCACCATGTTCATCGCGGCCTTGGCGGCGTTGGTGTTGGGGTGCCCGGCACCCTTGTAGCCGCGGCCGAAGACGCCCTCCATCGCGGAGACGTTCACCACGTACGCCCGCCCGCTCGTCGCCTTCTTCGCGGCCTCGGCCATGCTCGGCCGCAGGGCGCTGATCAGGATGAAGGGCGAGGTGTAGTTGCAGAGCTGGGTCTCCAGGAGCTCGACCGGGGAGATCTGGTCGATGGTCTGCACCCAGGTGTTGGACTCCACGACGTCGGGCACCAGGCCGCCTGCGTCGATGGCGGTGCCGTCCAGGTGCCGGGCGACGCTGGCGTTGCCCGCGACCAGGGCGAGGTCGGCCACCTTCTGGGCGTCCAGGCCGCCGGCGACCACCGGCAGCGCGGTGAGACCGTCGACCGCGCCGGAGCCGAAGGCCCCGATCACCTGGTGGGCGGGGAGCTCGCCGGCGGGCAGCGGGGCGCTCTCGCCCTCGATCAGCGCGGCGTAGGCGGAGGGCAGCCGGCGCACGGTCTGCGTCGCGTTGTTCACGAGGATGTCGAGCGGGCCCGCCTCGGCGACCCGCTCGGCGAGGGCCACGGCCTGCGCCGGGTCGCGCAGGTCGATGCCGACGACCTCCAGGCGGTGGATCCAGTCCCCCGAGTCGTCCATCGCCTTGAACCGGCGGATGGCGTCCTTCGGGAAGCGCGTGGTGATCGTGGTGTGGGCGCCGTCCCGCAGCAGCCGCAGGGCGATGTACATGCCGATCTTCGCGCGGCCGCCGGTGAGCAGGGCGCGCTTGCCGGTGAGGTCGGCCCGCGCGTCGCGCCTGTCCCGGTTCAGCCGGGCGCAGTCCTGGCAGAGCTGGTGGTAGAAGTAGTCGACCTCGACGTACCGGGTCTTGCAGGTGTAGCAGGAGCGCGGGCGCTGGAGTATCCCCGCGATCCGGCCCTCCTCGGTGCGGGAGGACGGCAGCAGGCCCTCGGTCTCGTCGTCGATGCGCTGGGCGGAGCCGGTCGCGGTGGCCTCCGTGACCGTCTTGTCGTGCGCGGTCTTCGCCGCCCGGCGCTCCTGGCGCCGGCGCTGCTTCACGGTGCGGTAGACGCCCGCGGTGGCCCGGCGCACGGCGATCGCGTCGGGGTGGTCGACCTCCAGCTTGTCGAGTTCCTCGAGCACGTCGAGGCAGACCGCCAGCCGCTCGGGGTCGATGCCGGGGCCGTACACGACGCCGTCGGCGGGCTCCTGTCCGGCCTCGGTCCTGGTCGCCGTCGAGCCGTCGTCTGTCACCGTCATCGCCGCTGCCGTTCCCTGATCACCCGCGGCGCTCCGGTCGCGCTCGCTTTCAAACGGGGAATTGTACGGAGCGCCGGGCCCCTCCGCCAAAATCCGGCGGAGGGGCCCGGGGGCCGACGGGTCAGGGATCGCAGGCGGTGATCAGCCCGGCCACCTCCTCGGAGATCGCCCGGGCGAGCACGTCGAGGTCCGGTACGGCCTCCGCGTCGGCGACGAGGCCGAAGTGCACACCGTTCCGGTACGTCGAGATCGCGACGGCCAGGGACTGGCCGCGGGCCAGCGGGGCGAAGGGGTAGACCTCGGCCACGGGGTGGCCGCCGAGCTTCAGCGGGATCCCGGGCAGCGGCACGCTGGTGACGAGGATGTCGAACCAGAGCCGTGCGGCCTGGGCGACCAGCGGTCCGGCGAAGCGGTGCCCGAGCGCCGGCACGTGGTCGGCGAGCAGGGCGACGGCCCCGGCGCCCCGGTAGGGGCCCGCGTCCTTGTTGCGGTCCATGGCGGCACGGACCGCGGCGAGGCGGCGCAGCGGGTCCGGGTCCTCCACCGGGAGCCGCATCAGATAGCCGGAGAGACGGTTGCCCTGGGGGTGCGCGGTGCGCGGGCGGCGCCGGGAGACCGGGATCAGGGCGCGGGGCGCGACGCCCGCGCTGCCGTCGCCGCGCTCGTCGAGCCAGCGGCGCAGCGCGCCGGCCACGACCGCGATCAGGACGTCGTTGACGGTGCCGCCGACGACCTTGCGGACGAGGTGGACGTCGTCGATGTCGACGACGACGCCGGCGGTACGGCGGGTGCCGCTCGGCTCGGCCGTGAGCGCGGCCGTGGAGCGGGTGGCCAGGGTCGACACGGCGACGGAGGCCCCGATGTCCAGGGCCCGGCCCACGTCGGACACGGCGCCGCGCACCAGGTCGGGGAGCCCGCGCACATCGGGCAGACGGCCGCGCGCGGGCTCCTCGGGGCGGGGCCGGCGGGTGGGCAGGTCCATCGGGTCGAGGACGGCGGCGGCGAGCGTCAGGGCCCGCAGGCCGTCGGCGAGGGCGTGGTGGAACTTGAACAGCACGGCGAACGACACTCCGTCCTCGCCGGGCAGTACGTGCGCCTCCCACGGGGGCCGGCCGCGCTCCAGGGGGCGCTCCATCAGCCGTCCGGCCTCCGCCTGGAAGTCGGCGGCCGGCGCGTGCAGCCGGACGTGGTCGAGCGGGTCGAAGTCGGGGGCGGGCTCACGGGCGGCGCCGCCGAAGGAGAACGGCGCCCGCAGCAGACCGCGCGGGCGCCAGGCGTCGCGGATGCGCATGCGCAGCCCCGGCACGGCCGCGGCCCGCGCGGCGAGCAGGTCGGCCGCGTGGGCGCCGGCGGTCGGTGTGTGCGCCGCGAACACGCCGAGCGCCCCGAGGTGCATCGGGTGTTCGGCGGACTCGATGTTCCAGAACGCAAGGTCGAGAGGTGCGAGCAGGTCGGAAGTCAATGGCTTGCCTCGCGTCGGCGAAGGGTGGATCAGCAGTCAATCGCTCGTTGGCGATTACAGTCAAGTACGATCAGGCTACGCACAGTTAACACCAGATTACATCCCGCCTCGCGTGGAGGCAGCGGACTCATGGTGCCTGTGAGGTCACCCCACCACAGGGAGCGGCACCGGGCATCTCGTGCGTGTCACCCGGGAGGCGTCATGTCGCGGCCGTCGCCGACGGCCGCTACGACACCCGCTGGCCCTTGCCGAGCGCGATCACACCGCCCTGGGAGACCGTGTAGAGCTCCACGTCCCGGTCGGGGTTGACGCCGATCGTGGCGCCCGGCGGCACGTCGACGTTCTTGTCGAGGACGGCGCCGCGCACCACCGCGCCCCGCCCGATGTGCACGTTGTCGTGCAGCACCGACCCCTGCACGACCGCCCCCGGGTCGACCACCACACCCGGCGACAGCACCGACCGGGTGACCTGCCCGCGGATGAGGCAGCCGGCGCTGATGATGGACTCGCCAGCGATGCCGCCCGCGTTGAAGCGGGCCGGGGACAGCTGGCCCGAATGGGTGTAGATGGGCCAGCTGCGGTTGTACAGGTTGAACGCGGGGCGCTCGGCGATCAGGTCCATATGGGCGTCGTAGTACGCGTCCAGGGTGCCCACGTCCCGCCAGTAGCCGCGGTCGCGGCTGGTCTCGCCGGGGACGTGGTTGGCGCTGAAGTCGTACAGCTGGGCCTCGCCCCGCTCGGTGAGCTGGGGCAGGATCGAGCCGCCCATGTCGTGCACGGAGTGCTCGTCCTCGGCGTCCCGCTGGAGCGCCTCGATGAGCGCCTTGGTGGTGAAGACGTAGTTGCCCATGGAGGCGAACACGCGCTCCGGGTCGTCCGCGAGGCCCGGCGGGTCGGCCGGCTTCTCCAGGAAGCTCCGCACCGTCTGCCCGTCCGGGCCCGGGCTGATCACCCCGAAGGCCGAGGACTCCGCGCGCGGCACCCGGATGCCCGCGACCGTGACGCCCGCGCCGCTGTCGATGTGCTGGTCCAGCATCTGGCGCGGATCCATGCGGTACACATGGTCGGCGCCGAAGACGGCGACGTACTCGGGGCGTTCGTCGTGGATCAGGTTCAGCGACTGCAGGATGGCGTCGGCGCTGCCCAGGTACCAGCGCGGACCGAGCCGCTGCTGGGCCGGGACCGGGGTGACGTAGTTGCCGAGCAGGCTGGACATCCGCCAGGTCGTGGTGATGTGCCGGTCCAGCGAGTGCGACTTGTACTGCGTGAGGACGCAGATGCGCAGGATGCCGGCGTTGACGAGGTTGGACAGGACGAAGTCGACGAGCCGGTAGGTGCCGCCGAAGGTGACCGCCGGTTTCGCGCGGTCGGCGGTCAGCGGCATCAGGCGTTTGCCCTCCCCGCCCGCAAGGACTATGCCGAGTATCGAAGGTCCACCACCGCGCATGGCCGCTCCCTCACCCCTGGTTGATTCCCAGCCTGCCCGGAGCGGCGCGCGCTAAGCCTGTTTCAGGATCTCCTCGTAGAGCCGGACCGTGCGGCGGGCCACGGCGTCCCAGCCGAACTCCCCCACCGCGCGCTCCCGCCCGGCCTCGCCCATCCGCCGGGCCGCCTCCCGGTCCCCCACCACCGCGTCCAGGGCCCGTGCGAGGCCCGCCTCGAAGTCGTCGTCCAGCGGGACCAGCAGTCCCGTCCGGCCGTCCTCGACGACCTCCGGGATGCCGCCGACCCGTGACGCCACGACCGGGGTGCCGCAGGCCATCGCCTCCAGGTTGACGATGCCCAGCGGCTCGTACACCGAGGGGCAGACGAAGACCGCCGCGTGCGTGAGGAGTTGGATGACCTCCGGGCGCGGCAGCATCTGCGGGATCCAGTGCACCCCCGCGCGCACCCGGCTCAGCTCCTCGTACAGCTCGCGGAACTCGCGGTCGATCTCCGGGGTGTCGGGGGCGCCCGCACAGAGCACGACCTGCGCGGCGGGGTCGATGTGCCGTACGGCGCGCAGCAGATGGGGCACGCCCTTCTGGCGGGTGATGCGGCCGACGAACAGCACGTAGGGACGGTCGGCGTCGAGTCCGAAGCGGGCGAGGACGTCGGTGCGCGGGTCGGGGCGGTACAGGGCGGTGTCGATGCCGTTGTGCACGACGTGGACGCGGTCCGGGTCCAGCGCCGGGTAGCAGCCGAGGATGTCCTCGCGCATGGCGCCGGAGACGGCGATCACCGCGTCGGCGGACTCGACGGCGGTGCTCTCCGCCCAGCTCGACAGGGCGTACCCGCCGCCCAGTTGCTCGGCCTTCCAGGGCCGCAGCGGTTCCAGGGAGTGCGCGGTCAGCACGTGCGGAATGCCGTACTGGAGCTTGCCGAGGTGGCCGGCGAGGTTGGCGTACCAGGTGTGGGAGTGGATCAGCTCGCGGCCGGCGAGCGCGGCGGCCATCGCGAGGTCCACCGAGAAGGTGCGCAGCGCGTCGTTGGCGGTGTCGAGCGCCGGCCAGGGGCGGTGCCGTCGCACGCCGACCGTGCGGCCCTCACCCCAGCAGTGCACCTCCAGGTCGACGAGCTCCCGCAACTCCCGCGCCAGGAACTCGACATGGACGCCCGCGCCACCGTACACGTCCGGCGGGTACTCCCGGGTCAGCAGTCCCACTCGCACCCGGAACCCCCTGTCTCAACGGCTGGTTGTTCTCATGGTCACCCAGATGGGGCGTGTGGGGAAGAGCGCGGGGGCCGGGTGAGGCAGCAGTCGCCGCACAGGCCGCCGCCGGGCACCCGGTAGTAGAGGCAGCAGCTGCGGCGCCGGAAGGCCGTCCCCGTGAGGGTGCCGGTGCCGGCGAGCAGGGGGTGGGCGAGGAGCCGGGCGGTCAGGTCGCGGGCGCGGGCGGCGGCGTCGGACCGGCCGTGGGCGCGGGCCCACCCGTCGAGCTGACGGGCGGCCGCCACGAGGGCCGATCCGGCGTTGCCCCACAGCAGCCCATGTGCCACCCGGTGCCGTCGGCCCAGCGCGCCGGCGAGGGGTTCCAGGTGCCCGTGCAGGACGACGTCGGCGACGGTCCCCGGGTCGGCGCGCCGGGCGCGCACCTCGCCGAGCCACAGGTCGTCGGGGGCGGCGGCGCCGGGGTCCCAGTGCAGCAGCTCCGGATCGAGGTCGGGGACGCTCCCGTACAGCGCGGCGCAGCCCAGGGTGACCGACCAGAGGCGGGCGGCCAGGCCCTGCTGGGCGACGGACGCCGCGACCCGGTCCTCCCCGGTCCGCAGCACGCGCGCGACATGCCGGACCCGCAGGTCCAGGGGGTCCCCGTCCGCGTACGCCCGGGCCAGGGCCGTCCCGGCCCGCGGCACGTCCAGGGAGGTGCGCAGGACGAAGAAGCCGCCGAGCGGGCGGAGCGCGCCGAGGCCGGGGTCCAGGTCCACGAGGAGCAGTAGTACCAGGCCCCTGCGGGCACACCGGCCACGGGTGTCCTCCCCCCGGACACCCGACCGGAGGATGACACCGCCGCCGTCGTACTCCATCAGCAGTACGACACAGTGCGTGCTCTGGGACGACGACGGGAAGAGCCGCGCGCGGCATCGTAAGGGTCATGATGGCCGACCGTTCGCCGCGCCGGGGTCACGGCCCCCGCCCTGCGCAGAGGAACTGCCCATGAGCGCCCTCGCGTTGTCCGTGCTGCTCTCCCTGGTCTCGGCCGTCGCCTACGCGGGCGGCGCGATCGGGCAGGAGCGGGTCGCGGAGTCCTCCCCCGGGCAGCAGTTCGCGCCGCTGCGCCGGCCGGGCTGGTGGGCCGCGGTCGCGCTGAACGGCCTCGGCGGACTGCTGCACGTGGCGGCGCTGGCGTTCGGCCCGCTGAGCCTGGTGCAGCCCCTCGGCGCGCTGACGATCGTGTTCGCGCTGCCGATGGCGGCGCTCTTCGTGGGCCGCAGGGCCGGCGCGACGGCCTGGCGGGGCGCCGTGATGGCGACCGTCGGCCTGGCGGGCCTGCTGTCCCTGGTCGCCGCGTCCCCGGCGCAGTCGCTGGACACGGCCGAGCGGGTGGCCGTGGCCCTGGTGACCGGTGGAATCGTCGTGGCGCTGATGGTGGCGGGCCGGGCCGCCCACCGGCACCCGGCGGTGCGCAGCACGCTGCTCGCGACCGGGTCGGGCATAGCGTTCGGCATGTCCTCGGTGTTCACCAAGGTCGTCGCGGTCGACTGGGACGGTGGGGTGTCCCTCGGCGACCTTCCGGCGCTCGGCACCATCGGGGTCTTCGCGACGGCCGGCCTGCTGCTGTCGCAGGCCGCCTACCGGGGCGCGGGCCTGGCGGCGCCGCTGGCCACGCTGACGGTGGTGAACCCGGTCGTGGCGGCCGCCGTCGGCCTCACCCTGTTCGGCGAGGCCTTCCGGTACGGCACCACCGGGACGGTGCTCGCGCTCGGCTGCGGTGTGGTGGCCGCGGGCGGCCTGATCCTGCTGACGACGGAGCGCCTTGTGTCCGCCGCACCCGTCCCGGCTCCGGAGGCGGTCCCCTCCCCGCCGCGCGAGGAGGTCGTCGTCCCGGACGTCCTCGACGACCTGCTCGTCCCGGCGCGGGCGCCCCAGGCGGCCCCGGGGGACCCCTGGCCGCAGCCCGTCTGCCTGTACGGCCTGTTCCCCGGCCGCCACGACCCGCCGCCGGCGCTCGACCCGCACCGGGTCCGGGTCACATCCTGACGCCGCCCGCCCGCAGATAGGCCACCGGGTCGACGTCCGAGCCGAAGCCCGGGCCCGTACGCACTTCGAAGTGCAGGTGCGGGCCCGTGCTGTTGCCGGTGGACCCGGACCGCCCGATGCGCTGCCCGGCGCCGACGGACTGCCCGTCCTTCACGGAGATCGCGGAGAGGTGCGCGTACTGGGTGTAGCGGCCGTCGGCGTGCCGGATCACCACCTGGTAGCCGAACGAGCCCTCCCAGCCGGCGCTCACCACCGTCCCGGAGCCGACGGACCGCACGGATGTGCCGGTCGGAACGGGGAAGTCGACCCCCGTGTGGTAGCCCTTCGACCAGGACGAGCCCGCCTTGCGGTAGGGCGTGCCGGTGCTCGCGCCGACCGGCGCGACCAGCGATCCGCCGCTCTTCGTGACGCGTTCCTCACGGTCGGTGGACGGCTTCGCCCGGGCCGGCTCCTCGGCGGGCTTGCGGGCGGGGGCCTTCGGGGCGGCCTTGCCGCGCAGCGCGAGGCGCTGGCCCGGCAGGATCAGGTCGGGGTCCGCGCCGACGGTCGCGCGGTTCGCGGCGTAAAGGCCCCGCCAACCGCCGCGCACCTTCCGCTCTTCCGCGATCCGGGACAGCGTGTCGCCCGCCACCACCGTGTACATCTCGGCCCTGCCCGCGCGGGACTGGGGCGTGGTCTGCGGCTGGACGTCCTGGACGGAGGTCTTCCTCGTGGCGGCCGAGGCCGGGTGGACGCCGGGGTCCTCCTCGCCCCTGGTCAGCCCGGCCCGGACCGAGCACACCGGCCAGGCGCCGGGCCCCTGCCCGTCGAGCACCTTCTCGGCCACGGCGATCTGCTGGTCCCTGGTGGCCAGATCGGCGCGGGCCGCGTACCGGGTGCCGCCGTACGCCTCCCAGGTGGACTGGGCGAACTGCAGGCCGCCGAAGTAGCCGTTGCCGGTGTTGACGTGCCATCGGCCGGTGGACTCGCAGGCGGCGACCTTGTTCCAGGTGTCCATGTCGGCGGCCTGCGCGACGCCGGTGCCGATGAGCGGGAGCGCGATCCCCGCGCCGCCCGCGGTGACGGTGAGCGAGGCGCGGTTGATCCTGTTCGGCTGGTACCGGCGGTGCCGGCCGCGTACGGCCATGGAGGAGCCCCCCTCGACGTGCGTCAGGAGGGGCAAAAGTAAGCGCCGCGAACAGGCCATGACAAGACGGCAAATCAGCCGCCTGTTCGCGCCAAGTGGCGCGGAAGGGGCGCTCTTTGGCGTACGCGCGGTACGGCTGAGTGCGCCGGGCCCTTCCGTGCGTATGTGCCTGCGACATCACGCCACCCTGATGCGCGGTCGCCGTAGCGGCACGTCAGGATGGACGAGGGGCAATACTGGCGGGCGTGACCGGCACCGCTGCCATTTCGAGATCACTAGGAGCCAACGGCATGAGCACTTCGGCGCAGATCGGCGTCACGGGTCTCGCGGTCATGGGCCGCAACCTCGCCCGCAACTTCGCCCGCAACGGCTACACGGTCGCGGTGCACAACCGGACGCCCGCGCGCACCCGGGCCCTGGTGGACGAGTTCGGCGATGAGGGCGACTTCATCGCGGCCGAGACCGCCAAGGAGTTCGTGGCGGCGCTGGAGCGCCCGCGGCGGCTCGTCATCATGGTGAAGGCCGGTGAGCCGACCGACGCCGTGATCCAGGAGTTCGCGCCGCTGCTCGAGCCCGGCGACATGATCATCGACGGTGGCAACGCGCACTTCGCGGACACCCGCCGCCGTGAGCGGGACCTGCGGGAACAGGGCATCCACTTCGTCGGCATGGGTGTCTCCGGTGGTGAGGAGGGCGCCCTCCACGGGCCGAGCATCATGCCGGGCGGCCCGAAGGAGTCGTACGACTCGCTGGGCCCGATGCTGGAGAAGATCTCCGCCAAGGCGAAGGACGGGGCGCCCTGTGTGACGCACGTCGGCCCCGACGGCGCCGGGCACTTCGTGAAGATGGTGCACAACGGCATCGAGTACGCCGACATGCAGCTCATCGGTGAGGCGTATCAGCTGCTGCGGGACGTCGCCGGCTACGAGCCCGCGCAGATCGCGGAGATCTTCCGCACCTGGAACCAGGGCCGGCTGGACTCCTACCTGATCGAGATCACCGCCGAGGTGCTGTCCCACGTGGACGCGGCGACCGGCAAGCCCTTCGTGGACGTCGTCGTCGACCAGGCCGAGCAGAAGGGCACGGGGCGCTGGACCGTGCAGATCGCGCTCGACCTCGGAGTGCCGGTGTCCGGCATCGCGGAGGCCGTCTTCGCCCGGTCGCTGTCCGGGCACGCGGAGCTCCGCGAGGCGTCGCGGGGGCTGGCCGGCCCGAAGGCCTCGCCGCTGAGCGAGTCGGAGGCCGCGGCCTTCGCCGACCGCGTCGAGCAGGCGCTGTACGCCTCGAAGATCGTGTCGTACACGCAGGGCTTCCACGAGATCGACGCGGCCCGCGCCGAGTACGACTGGGACATCGACCTGGGCGCCGTCGCGGCGATCTGGCGCGGTGGCTGCATCATCCGCGCGGCGTTCCTGGACCGTATCCGGGCCGCCTACGACACCCGCCCCGACCTGCCGAGCCTGCTGTCCGACGAGACCTTCGCGCAGGAGATCGCCGACGCGCAGGACGACTGGCGCGAGGTGCTGATCGCCGCGACCCGCCAGGGCGTGCCCACGCCGGGCTTCGCGGCGGCCCTCGCCTACTACGACGCGCTCCGCGCGGAGCGGCTGCCTGCCGCGCTCACCCAGGCGCAGCGGGACTTCTTCGGCGCCCACACCTACCGCCGGGTCGACCGGGACGGCTCGTTCCACACGCTGTGGGGCGGGGACCGCTCGGAGGTCTCCGCCTAGCCTCCGCGTCCGCCTCGTCGGTTCGTCCGCCCCGCGCCCGGTCCTCCACCCGGGCGCGGGGCGGACGGCTGTCCGGGTGAGCCCGACCGCCCCCAGTGGCGCCCCCGGGTGGTGGGCGCCCGGGTCTTCTGCCGGGGGTGGACACCGTACGAGACCGAGGCCGACGTGATCTGCGCCTGGCGGCGCGCGTTCCCCTCGTTCCCTCGCTCGCGCCGTAGCCGCCCGGACCGGCGGTCAGCTCAGCGGCGGGCCGGGCTCGGGGTTCGGCACCGGTTCCGGCCCCGGCGGGATCGGCGACGGGGCGGGCCCCGGCGGCACGGGGTCCGGCGGTGACGGCGGGCCCGGCGGCACCGGATCCGGGGGCGGGCCCGGCGTGGGCGGCGGCGGCCCGGGCGCCGGGGGCTGGGGAGCCGGCGGGGGCTCCGGGGTCGGGACCGGATAGGGCTCCGGGTGCTGCGGCTCCGGGTCCGGCGCCGGTCCGGGGACCGGATCCGGATACGGGTTCGTCATGGCGTCCTCCACCCACTCGACGCACGTCGGCTCTGGACTACTGCTGCCCCGCATACCCGGGACGGGTGCGGACAGTCACCCGCCCGCACCAAGCACGCTCAGGCCCGAGACCGTCAGAACCGCCCGGGATGCGCCCGCAGCCAGTCCTTCGCGGCGGCGACCAGCTCCGGGTCGGCCGCGGGGGCCTCGTCCGGGTGCCGCTCGGCCCACTTGGCGACGTACGGGCAGAGGGGTACGACGACGAGGCCCTCGCGCTCCGCCATGCGGTACAGCTCCCGGGCGAGGGAGCCGGCGATGCCCTTCCCCTCGTGCGCGGGCTCCACGACGGTGTGAACGGGGACGAGGGCACGGGACGGTTCGTCGAGGACGAAGTACTCGATACGGCCGACCACCTCGTCGCCCTGGACTGCCTCCAGGCGGCCCGCCGCCCGGTCGTCGCGGATCTCGGTGTCGCTCATCGCACGCTCCTGCTCCTGGGACTCAGGCCACCGGCACGGCCTGCGGGCTGCGCTCCTGGTCGGAGCCCGGCACCGGCTCGGACGGGTCCGCGCCGAGAGCGACGATCCGGTTGGCGCCGTCCACGTGCACGACGCGCGGCTCGAACTCCCGCGCCTCGGCGTCGGTCATCTGAGCGTAACTGATGATGATCACCAGGTCGCCGGGGTGGACGAGATGGGCGGCGGCCCCGTTGATCCCGATGACGCCGGACCCGCGCTCGCCCTCGATGACGTACGTCTCCAGACGGGCGCCGTTGGTGATGTCGACGATGTGGACGAGTTCACCGGGCCACAGATCGGCGGCGTCGAGCAGATCCGCGTCGATGGTCACCGATCCCACGTAGTGCAGGTCGGCCTGGGTGACGGTGGCGCGGTGGATCTTGGACTTGAACATGGTGCGCAGCATTTTCAACTCCTGGAAGACGGCTCCCTGCCCGCTTTGTGCAGGTCAAGGGCGGTCTTCACTGTACACGGGCACGCGTTGGAGTCGATGTTTGTGAGGAACATCGAGGGCAGGTCCAGCGTCACCGGCTCGACCGGGGGCTCGTGGCGCCCCGGCGAAGCCGGCCCGGACGCGTCGCCTCGCCCTGAGGTCGAGGCCGCGAGGCGAAGTGGGGGGACTGCCTGCCAGGCAGGCAGGTCCCTCTCAGTCTCGTTCCGGAACGGCCATTTCCCCGAGCAGTGACCAACCCTCCTGCGGAACCGTGACGTTGACGATCTCCGGGGTCCGTACGAGGTGGGGCGGCAGGGTGCTCCGTGCCGCGGTGAAGTGGTCCGAGGTGACGTGGGCCAGGCCGGCCTCGTCATCGCGGAAGGCTTCGACCAGCACGTAGACCGTGGGGTCCTCGACACTGCGGGACCAGTCGAACCACAGGCATCCGGGCTCGGCCCGGGTGGCCTCGGTGAACTCGCGGGTGATGTCCGGCCAGGTGTCGGCGGATTCGGGCAGAACGTGGAACTTGGCGGTGATGAAGATCAAGGGGGGTCTCCCTGAGGCGTATCAGTCGGCAATCCGTTCACGGCACGAGGATTGCCCGTCCTCGTACCCGTCCGGCGTCGAGGTCGTCCAAGGCGTCCTGGAAGCGGTCAAGGGGGTACGAGGTGGTGTGCAGCCGTACCTTACCCCGGGCTGCGAGCACCATCAGTTCGCACAGGTCGTTGTAGGACCCGACGAGGTTTCCGATGAAGTTGATCTCGGCGGAGATGATGTCGATGGTGGGTACGTCGATGTTCTCGCCGTAGCCGACCACGTGGTAGTCGCCCGCCCGCCGCAGCATGCGCACACCGTCGCGCGTGGCGCCGCCCTCGCCGACGAAGTCGATCACGGCTTCGGCTCCGCGCCCGCCGGTGAGGGCGAGGACCTCCTCGACCTGGTCGCCGCCGCTCAGGACGCCATGGTCCGCCCCGATCGAGAGGGCCAGCTTCAACGCGTCGGGATTGCGGTCGACGACCACGATCTCGGCGGCGGTCAGTGCCTTGAGGACCTGCACGCCGATGTGTCCGAGTCCGCCCGCACCGATGACCACGCACCGGTCGCCCGGGCGGAGACGGCGGGCCGCCTTGGCCACGGCGTGGTAGGCGGTGAGACCGGCGTCGGCCAGCGCCGCGACGTCAGCGGGTTCCAGAGAGTCGTCGATACGGACGACGCTGCGGGCGGAGGTCTTGAGGTACTCGGCGTAACCGCCGGCGGTGTCGATGCCGGGGAACTGGCTCTGCTCGCAGTGCACGTCGTCGCCCGAGCGGCACGCCCGGCACAGCCCGCAGGTGATCAGCGGGTGGACGATGACCTTGTCGCCCTCGGCGACGTTGGTGACGGCACTGCCCACCGCGTGCACCCAGCCGGCGTTCTCGTGCCCGATCGTGTACGGCAGCGTGACGCCCGACTTCTCGGCCCACTGGCCCTCGAGGATGTGCAGATCGGTGCGGCAGACGCCGGCCCCGCCGATCTTCACGATCACGTCGTACGGGCCGGTGACCGAGGGAGCCGGTACGTCTGCCATCTCGAGGGTGCGGTCGTATCCGACGACCTGGACTGCCTTCACGGGGTGTGCTCCTTTTCGGGGGTGATGAGAGTGGTGTCTTCCTGGCGGGGCGACTGGTCCGGGGCGGCGTCCGGGTAGCGGGTACGCAGAAGGGCACGGCAGAAGTGCGCGTTGCCGTCGATCGACAGGCGGACCGACCGGGCGAAGCGCAGCCGCAACGGGATCTCGCCCGCCGGATGGGGCCGTCCATGGTCGTCGACCATGGCGGGGTCGGAAGGTGATGTGCCGAGCCCCAGGGCCTCGCGGCGTTGCAGCAGTGCGCGGGTCGCCTCGGTGCCCGGGAGATCGCCGAGCACGATGCCGTGCAGTCGTTCCTCGGTGAGTGAGGTGTCCTGCCGCAGCAGCGCGGTGAGCGCGCGTTCCATGGCGGCGGCGTGGGCTTTGCGGCGGAAGATCAGCCGCAGTTCCTCGAGGTCCTTCTCCGCCTCGGCTCCGAAGGTCCCGCGGTAGCCGGCGTCCGCGGCCAGTCCCCGGTTGATCAGGTCCGAGTCGTGATGGTCGTCGAGCAGCACCGTGACCGCGCCGACGCCGGGGAGGGCCGTCAGGACGTCTTTCGCGTCGGACGCCATGAGGTAGGCGAAGTTCGGCGCGCAGAACGAGGTCGGCAGCCGCAGGTGCACGGTCAGCCGGTGATCGCCGTCGGTCTCGATGGACCGTACGAAACCGAGGTCCGTGATCGGTTCGTCCAGCTCGGGATCGAGGACCTTGTCGAGCGCCTGCCGGGCCCGCTCCTCCAGTGTCGCGGCACGTGTCTCGCGCGCCGGGGCATGGGCCGCCATCTCACACTCCCGCCGACTGTGCCAGGGCGTGTTCGGCGGGGACCGGGATGTCGTACAGCGCCGCCGCGTTCAGCCCGAGGATCTTCTTCTTCTGTTCCACGGTGATCGGCGGGTACTCCTCCTGCATGTCCTCGGGGATCTGGAAGTCGACGAACCTCTCGATCAGCCAGCGGGGAGTCCACAGCGCGTAGTCGCTGGAGAACTGGATGCGGTTCTCGTCGAGCCAGAACAGGAGCTCGCCGATGATCTGTGCGAAGTACCGGGGACGGCGGTGGATGAAGGGCATGGCGACCGCGAGGCCGGCGTGCACGTTCGGTTCCTGCGTGGCTATCCAGCAGAAGTCCTCGAGGCGGGGCAGTCCGCAGTGCTCGACGACGAAGTTCAGTTCCGGGAAGTCGCTCGCGGCCTTGTCGACGTCCGCGACGTCGAACGCGTCCCTGTCGAGCGGCCGGATCGTCGGACCCTTGTGGATGTGGATGTTCTTGATGCCCACTTCCTGGGCTGCCTCCAGGTAGCGGTACGACCACTTGTCGTCGAGCTTGTAGCCGCGTGAGTCGCCGTGCCATTCCGCGGTGTACAGCTTGGCGCCCTTGAGCCCGAAGCGTGCCGCGTCCCGGCGGAGCTGTTCGAGCCCCTTCTGCTCGAGACGTGGGTCCCAGCAGTGGTTGTAGGTCAGCCGCTCGGGGTGCTGCTGCGCCAGCGCGAAGGCTTCTTCGGTCTGGCCGAAGCCGTTCCCGAAGAACGCTCCGAGATGGGCGGGCTGGAAGATCGCGTGGTCGACGTGCCCGTCGTCGAAGAGGTCCTTCATCAGGCGCCGGCCGCCGTAGTAGAGGAAGTCCTCGTACGGCCACAGCTCAGCCTCCGGGCTGAGGTTGCGGTGGTAGTCGTAGAAGCAGTCGATGAACTGCTTGCCGTGGATGTTCAGCTGGTTCGAGGGGCGTGCGTCCCACAGTGCGACGTGCGCGTCCACGATGAAGTAGTTCTCGCCGTCCTTGGCGTACATGTCGGTCTCCGTCCCGGTGACGACCGTGTTTCGGAGAGCGACGTTAGGCAGTGTCACGGCGACGGGGCAGGCCCGTACCGTCTCACTTTGAGACAGTCGGCCGGGAACGCTGTCCGGCACCCGCGTCGTAGCCTGATCGCAGATCGACGCACGGGCTCAGTGTGGAGGCCGCAGTGGACCAGAACCGCAATCCGGCGCCCGTCGCCCGCCACAAGGACGAGGCGACGGCCGCAGAAACAGCCCTGCTGACGCCCCGCCTGCAGGCGTCATGGCAGCGCAGCCGACGGTACGGCCTGAGTCCGGAGGACCTGCAGCCCGACTTCACGGGCACGGTGGACACCGAGTGCCTGCTCTACGAATGCGGCCACGAGGTGCTTCAGGGACTCAAGGACACGCTGGCCAACGAACCGGTCGGCATGATGCTCACCAGCAGCGACGGCCTGGTGCTGTCCCGGTTGTGCAGCGACTCCTCGGTCAGCCGGTCCCTCGACCGAGTCAACCTCGCCCCCGGCTTCTCCTTCTCCGAGAGCAACGCCGGCACCAACGGGATGGGCCTCGCCCTCGCCGACCGCGCACCCTCGCTGGTACGCGCCGAGGAGCACTACTGCACCAGCCTGCGGCAGTACACCTGCGCCGCGGTACCTGTGCTCGATCCCCTCACCGGGGAACTCGCGGGCAGCATCAACCTCACCACATGGTCGGACTCCTCATCGAAGCTGCTCCTGGCACTGGCGCAGGCTGCGGCGGGGAACACGGCCGCCCTGATGCTCGCCCGCACCACCGGCAGGAAGCCACGTCCGGCTCCTCGCGGCGAGGTGTTTCAGGTGTTCGCGCATCGAGCCCAGCCGGGGAGCGAGTCCCTCCTCCTCTCCTCACGCTGGACGGACGCGGTCGCGGAAGCCCGTACCGCCCTGGCCGAGGGCCGGCTCCTCGCCGTGGTGGGAGAGTCGGGAACGGGCAAGTCGACCCTTGCGGCCCTCGCCCGGCGCCAGGTCCGGTCCCGGGAACGCATCCTGTGCGCCCGTCCGCCGCTGGCCGACGACATCACGTCGTGGATGGGGATGTGGGCTCCGGAGCTGGCCAAGACCGACACCTGCGTCATCACCACAGGGGTCCACACACTGCCCGCGTGGGCAGCCGAAGACCTGGCCGAGCTGCTCTCCGGCAGACCGCGCGGGAACACCGCGGACCAGCACCCGTACCTGCACCCGGCCATCATCACCGCCGACAACTACGCGCGCATCCCCCAAGCCCTGCGCTCACTGGTCGGCGCCGTGGTCGAAGCCCCCACCCTGCGTTCCCGCCCCGACGACATCCTTCCCCTGGCGGACCACTTCGCCCGCGGGTTCCGGGGCCGTCCCGTCACCTTCTCCCCTGCGGCCGCCCGGGCGCTGTCCGACTACCACTGGCCGGAGAACAGCAGGCAGCTCCAGCGGATCGTGCGCGACGCCGCTTCCCGCACCGACGTCGTCGACCTCCGGCACCTCCCCGCCGAGGTCTTCGTCGGCACGCCCCATCGGCTGAGCCGTATCCAGGCCCTGGAACGGGACGAGATCGTCAGATGTCTCACCGAGCCGGGCACCACGGTGGCGCAGGCTGCGGACGCCCTCGGCATGAGCCGGGCGACCATCTACCGCAAGATCGCCCAATACGACATCACCATCCCCGCGCGTACCCGATGAGCAGGGACAACCAGTCCCTGCAGTGGTCTCGCGTTGAGCATCGCGGCCACTTGCGGATCCTTGTACGTGTCGACGCCCAGAATCACGTCGACACCTTGATCCGACGGCCGCGATTCTGGAGCCACCGCTCTCAAGATCGTGCCTGACCGGCCCGGTGAGCTGCCGGAGGCTGATGCCTGACGCAGGACGCCCACCCACGAATGCGGTTCGGTGATCACCCGCCCTCCTCTGCCCAGGAGGAGCACGAGAGGGTGGCATCGCCGCACGCAGCACCTGTTCGACGGCTCCTGACAGCCAGGGCGTGTGCGAGTTCCGGCGTCGTGTCGCTGGTCGGATTGTGACCGGTTGGGGCTCATGGCAGAGCGGGCGCGGGGCCTGGTGGTGACCCTCTACAACTGGGCACGCCCGCGCGACCTCGCCCACTACGAGGACTTGCTGCACCGTGCTCTTGCTGAGCGGCCGGTGGCTGGTGTTGCGAGTGAGCCACTCCGCCGCCGACCGGCACCCCCGGCTGGATCAGCCCAGAGCAGTACCGTCAGGGCACCGCGGGTCCGGCGGGCGACGTGTTCGCCGGGGGGCGCTCGTGGCCTACGCGGCCACCGGGCGGCTGCCGTTCGGGGTCGGCGCACCCGACGTGGTGGCCTTCCGCGTGATGTCGGGTGAGGCGGATCTGGACGGCGTCCCCACCGCCCTGCGCGGGGTCGTGGAGAAGGCGCTGTCCAAGGAACCCGCTGACCGCCCGTCGGCCGCCGAAGCCGCCCATGAGTGCGCTGTCCGGCTGGCCTCCGAGGCGACCCAGGTGGGGAGCGCCGGCTCGGGACCGGCGACGGCCGTGGACATGGTCGCGGCCGTATGGGCCGTGCCGGCCGGGGACGATCCGTCATGGCACCTGACCGCGGACCGGAAGCGGCCGAGGAAGCGGCTGGTCGGCGGCCTGGTCCTGGCGGCGGGCGTCATCGGCGGCCTGGCCGGAGGGGTGGTGGCGCTGCTGCCCGGGGACAGGTGGACCGACACGCACACGTCGTCGGTGGCGGCCTCGGCCTCGTCGTCCTCGTCGGCCGGATCGGCGCAACCGTCCACAAAGACGGTGAAGGGCGACACGGCGGCGAGGCAGCAAACTGCGAGTGGCGACTCGGCGGCCCCGGAGAGCTGGAACCAGGCGCGGGCGGCGCAGGGGGCTGGCGAGCACGACGTGGCGCGCGCCCTCCTGCACGACGAGGGCGTGGAGGCACGGGACCTCGGTGACGGCATCGACTTCGCCCCGGGGACCGTGCGGTTCCACGAGTCGCGCCGGGAGGTCTACCTGTCATACACGCTGGCCTCCGACGAGGAGGGGGCGCTGTACGCCGAGACGGAGATCGCCCGGACCATGTGCCTGTCGCTGCGGGACGTCGTCCTCCGCCTGCACCCGGATCTGCCCTACCACACGTACGTCATGGTGAAGACGCAGAACGGCCGGGATCCCCAGGTGATGTGGCAGGACGACTTCGTCACCAACACCGAGTGCCGGGTGGCTGCCGACGACGGCACCGGGCAGGGGTCGGACGCCACCACTCAGGACTGGCAGCCGGACGAGGACGGTCTCGGCCAGGCGATGATCCCCAGTACCGACCGCGACGAGATCCGGGTCGCGGACGGCGCCACCAGACAGATCATCGCGGGCGCCAACGGCATGCGGCAGAGCCTCGACACCGACCATGTCCTGGGCAACGAGGAGATCAAGGTCGGCTTCGACCCGGTCGATTCGGTGATGTACGTCTGGTCGGACTACGTGCGGTGGAACGAGCAGCAGGTCGAATCCTGGGCGGACATGGCCGCCGGGAGGGCTTGCCGCGCCCTCGTGCGCCAGTCGCAGAGCTCGGGCGGCGAGTGGCCGTACCACCGCTACGCCGTGGCGGAGATCGGCGGATCCGGCTACCTGATGATCCGTTGGGGTACGGCCGCCGCGCAGGCGGACTGCCCGGCCTGAACGGCAACTCCGGGCGGGGCCGGGGTTGACCCTCGACCTGGTCGAGGGATCAGAGTTCCGGGTGTGGAGAGCGAGATGCGCAGCATTGGGGAAATGGCCCGGGACGGCGGACTGAGCGTGAGTGCGCTCCGGTTCTACGACCGGGCCGGTGTACTGGTACCCGCCTGGGTGGACCCGGTCAGCGGCTACCGCTGGTACCAGCCCGAGCAGGTGGAGGAGGCCCGCTTGCTGGCCCGTCTGCGCCGGGCGGGTATGCCCCTGGCCGACATCCGGCTCGTCCTGGCCGGCTGGTCCGGCTCGGACGGCGATCTCGTGCGAGGTCTGCTCCAGGCACACCTGCGCCGTCTCGAACGGGGGTTGTCCGACGCCCGCGGTGAGTTCTCCACGCTCCGAGCCCTACTCGACCACAGGGAGAATCCCATGACGTCGCTCCGCACCGCCACCGCCCGACTGTCCCTCTCCGCCCCGGCGCTGGCCGCCGCGCTGGACGCGGTCCGTTTCGCCGCCACTACCGACACCGAGCTGCCGACGCTCGGCGGGGTCCTGTTCGACGTCGAGGGGGAAGAACTCCGCCTCGTGGCCACCGACCGCTACCGGATGGCTGTCGCACGAGCACGCACGACCGGACACGTCGGGTCCCGGACACAGGCGGTCGTGCCCCTTCCGCTCGCCGACGCGATGCGGGCGCTGCTGACCGGGGAGGAACCCGTCCAGCTCACGGTGGACGGTGACCGCGTGACGCTGGAGGCCGGGGATCGCCAGGCGGCCGGCCAGAGCCTGGGACACGAGTTCCCCGACTACCGCCGCCTCACCGGTCTCCCGGCCGGCCGGCGGGCGCACGTCGACACGGCGGCCTTCCGCCAGGCGCTGGAGACCGGTCCGGTCCGCGCCGGCGAGACCCGCGAGCAGGACCACACGACCCATGACGTCAGTGTGCTCGGAGTGACGGAGAGCGGAACCGTCGTCGTGTGCGCCGACGGTGACGACGACCAGGGCAACGTCGCCGTCACCCGCGATTTCCTGCTGCACGCGCTCGCGGCCGGGGCGCGGGAGGAGCTGGTCCTGGAGCTGGGCGCTCCCACGGCGCCCCTCGCGGTCCGCCGGCCCGACGACGAGGGGACGTTCTCGATCCTGATGCCGGTCCGCCTGGAGAACTGACCTCCGCACGGGCCGGATCCGTCCTCGGTCACGTACGCCCGCCTCAGCCCCGTGCCGGCGTCAGGGCACCTCGTCCCGTACGAGTGCCCTGACGAAGGGCTCGCCGCTGCGCCGGGCGTACGTCTCGAAGGGAAGAAAGACCGGCTGATGCCCCTGGGACCCGCCCAGGACGGCGGTCTGCACCTTGCGGTTGTCCTCTTCGGTCACGTCCGAGGCCATCTGCACGCACCCTCGTGTGTCACGCGGAAGTCACTGGCGTCCACCCGCTGTCCGAGCGTGGCGGACGTTCAACGCTCACTCAGCCTCGCTCGCCGCTTCCTCCTCGCCCCCGCGCAGACGACGCGCACGCTCGGCGATCTCGTCGGCGATCCTGTCCTTGACCGAGCCGGCGCGGTCGAGCGTCAGCTTGCCGCGGCTTCGAGCGGCGTCGACGCCCTTCGCTCCCGTCTCGAGCGCCTTGTCCCGCACCTCGGTGGCCGCTTCCACCCATCGTCTCGCCTCCGACGACCGGCGGCCGGACTCGATGCCGAGCCGCTCGTGGAAGTCATGGACTCCGATGGCCATCTGGTTGCTCGACTGGACCACGGCCGGGGACTTGGCCGGGTGCAGCAGCACCTTCGCGTTGGCCGTGCCGGCGACCGCGTCCATCCGCGCCACCAGACGACCTCGTCGAGCCCACGGACCGTAGCTGACGCTCCGGAGAGGAGTTGGGAAAGCCGGCCGCTTATGCGGACCGAGCCCGCACCACTCCACGGCCGTGCTTCCGGAAAATGCATCCCATGGACCGTCAGACGATGTGCAGCCAACGCGCCTCACGGGCTCAGTCCGCGAGGTCGGCCTTGCCGAACAGGACCGCGTAGCTGGAGGGGAGCTGGCTGAGGATCTGATTCAGTTCTCCGCCGGTGACAGCGTCGGCGACAGTGGTCAGGACCGCGCTGGCGTCCCATTCCGCCGTACGAGGCCGGGCGTCGGTGCGCTCGGCGACCCGGCGGTAGAACTCTTCGATCCCGAAGCTTCGCGCCTGCTGCGGCATGGCATCGTCCAGGACCTGTCGCAGCGGGCCGGGCAACTGGGAGGCGAGGTCCTTGACCTCTCCCGGACTGATCCGTTGGGCCAGCACTTCCAGCACGGCGTTGGTGACGTCCGCGGCTTCGCCCTGGTCGTGGTATTCGCCTCGCTCGCGCACACGGGCGAGGAATCCGTCGTATTTCATAGCTGACTTCCTTCTGCCTTGGTCACCGCTGGCTCATAGGGGGCGCCCTGTGCGTCGTCGGGGCGGGCCGGGTCCGTCCGCCGGCGCGCAGCCGCCGTTCGCGGGGCCCTTGGCCCGGTCGTCGTCGAGGCGTTGTCCGACCGCGGCGGACGCACGACGTGCCGTGCCGCGGTGCCGGCCGTCCTCGGCGCATACAGGGTGCTGCCCGGTCCGGTGCCCGGGCGGTGACGGTGGGCTCCTGATCGCCTCCTTCGTCCTTCTCTTGATCTCATCGTCCGCCGTTCGTCATGCGAGCCAGGCGGACTCCTTGTGACGTGTGTGGGGGGAGACGTCCGAGTGGCCTGCGACGGCTGACGTGCCCGTGGTGCCGGGGACGGCCGCGTGTCCCAGGTGTCGGTGGATGTAGTGGATGCTCATTGAGCCTTCGCCGGCTGCGGAGGCTACGCGTTTGACGGAGCCGCTGCGGACGTCGCCGACGGCGAAGACTCCGGGGAGGCTGGTTTCCAGGCTCATGCAGGTACGTCCGCGGCTGTGCCAGATGTCGGGGGAGGTGCAGGCTTCCTGGGCTTCGGGTCCGGTGAGGATGAAGCCGCGGGAGTCCAGGGCGAGGGTGTC